>NZ_JBFUDR010000055.1:0-27265 GCF_056404615.1 Massilia sp. P2_C2
CTTCCACGGGACGCAGCGACGGCTTGTCGAGCCACCAGGTTTTGACGCTCAGCAGCGCATCCGCATCCATCGAATACGGAGAAACGCGGATTCCACCCCGGATCCCGTAGGCGCCGGTGATGTGGCCGACCTGGATCAGGTCGTCAGGCGAATGTGCTGCTGAATCGGTCAAACCGTAAAACCTTGATAATTAGGCTGCAGCCTTTTGTGCGGCGACCAGGCGAGCAACGGTCGGCGACAGTTGTGCGCCGACGCCTTGCCAGTACGACAGGCGGTCTGCGGTGATGTTCAGGCCGACTTCTTTGCCCGAAGCCATCGGGTTGTAGTAACCAATGCGCTCGATGAAACGGCCGTCGCGGCGATTGCGCGAGTCGGTTGCAACGATGTTGTAGAACGGGCGCTTCTTGGCACCACCACGAGCTAAACGAATAACGACCATAATATTTCCAAAAAATGTGCTGGACGGAGAAAGCCGACGATTATAGCGCGCGACACCGTGCATCAGCAAGCGTTTATATAATGGAACGTCAAAAACCTGCTGCGCGTTGCTTTACAGTGCGCGGCGGTTTTTGACGTTCCCTTAACAACCAAGAACGCTGGGCGCGCAGTCCCGGCCGAATCCAGGATTATCGCCGATTTTGCTGGACTCCGCCACTATACGGCCCTGCCCCGCTTCGAAAGCGCGTGCGACACCCCCCGTTTTGCACGATACTGATGGCTTTCCTTTCAACAATAGCCTAATGCCGCTGCACAAGAACAAGACCCTCGCCACCGCCCTCGCCTTCCTGCTGGGCGGGCTCGGCGCGCACCGCTTCTACCTCAAGGGCAGCGTCGACCGCATCGGCCTGCTGCACGTCTGCAGCCTCCCCGTGGCCGGGCTCGTGTACGGGCTCGGGCATGCGCCGAACCCGTTCTGGGTCCTGCTGCCGCTCATCCTGTCATGGCTCGTCGGCTTCGGCGAAGCGCTGGCCCTCGGCCTCACGCCGGACGAAAAATGGGATGCCCGCCACAACGCCGACTCGGACCGCCGTTCCGCATCGCACTGGTTCGTGATCCTGCTCGTCGTGCTGACGATGCTGGTCGGCACGACGGCACTGATCGCCACCATCTCGCGCCTGTTCGACCTGCTCTACACGGGCGGCGCGTACGGTTGAGGGTCCCGGCACTACAGGCCGCTCGTATTCCAGTCCCACCGGGGCACCTGCACGGGCGGCGTGCCGGTCACGATGACGATCTCGCGGTGCGCGTCCAGCGTGATGGCGGCCGGGTCGCCCGTGTAGCGCTTCACTTTTTCCTTGTCGATGATGTAGAACGTCGGCGTGCCGGGCAGGCCGGCCATGGCCGAGACGCGCAACGTCTGCCCCCATAGCGCGAAGAACCGGCCGAGGGTGAAAACCTTGGACACATTCGTCTCGACGTGCATGACGCCGGAGCCGTCGTGCGTGTGCATCTCGTAATTGCAACCGCTGCCCCGGCCGATCGAATCGGGTAATGCCAGCCGCTGGCGGTCGTGGTAGATCGAGAGCAGCGCGTGGATGTGGTAGACGACGCTCGACGCGCAGCCGACGCCGTCGACGGCGGCGGTCCCCGTATGGCCCCAGGCGGGCCAGTGCGGCTTGCTGATGGTGAGCGTGGCCGGGAATTCCGTATAGCCTGGCTCCAGCACGATGTCCGCCGGCGGCGCGGGATCGCTGGGCGGCGGCGGCGCAGGTGTCGGCGCAGGTGTCGGCGCAGGTGTCGGCGTGGGTGCGGGCGCCGGGGTCGGGGCGGGTGTCGGGGCGGGCGTCGGCGCCGGTGCCGGACCCGGCCCCGGAGACGCCGGCAGGCCGGACGTGGTCGACGTGGCACCGGGATCGCCGCCTCCACAGGCTGCCAGCGTGGACAACACCGCGCAGGCTCTGGCGACGACCGCTAACACCTTACCTGGCTTCATGGAAAACATGGGCGCTCCTTGGGTTGGGTGCGATGGATCGATTCCAGGAGCGGCCCTCATCCGCCATGTTTAAGAGGGATCAAACACGCAGCGACGGTCGGCGCCGCACAACAATTCGCTGGTCTCCAGCCAAAGACGCGACGCCTGCTGCAGCGCCCATGAAAAAGGCGGCCCGCAGGCCGCCCCGTTCCAGCGCAGACGCCGTCAAAACTGCTCGACGTCCAGCGCCAGCACACCGGCGCTGCCCGCCACGATCGCATGGCGCAGGCTGTCCGCCTGGGCCAGGATGTGGTCGGCGAAGAAGCGCGCGGTGCCGACCTTGGCGCGGTAGAACGCCGCGTCGCCGTCGCCGGCGTCCAGCTTCCGGCGGGCGACGAGGGCCGCACGCGCCATCTGCCAGCCGCCCAGCACCATGCCGGCCAGCTTCAGGTACGGGACGCTCCCCGCGAACACGGCGCGCACGTCCGCTTTCGCGTTCGCCACGACGTAGTCGACGACTGCTTCCAGCGCCGCGCTGCCGGCCGCCAGCTGCGCGCGGATCGCGACCAGGTCGGCATCCTGCGATTCGGCCAGCCGGTCTTCCGTCGCGCGCACCTGGGCCAGGATCGCTTTCGCCACGGCGCCGCCGTCGCGCACCGTCTTGCGGCCCACGAGGTCGTTGGCCTGGATTGCCGTCGTGCCTTCGTAGATCGGCAGGATCTTGGCATCGCGGTAATGCTGGGCCGCGCCCGTCTCCTCGATGAAGCCCATGCCGCCATGCACCTGCACGCCGTCGCGCGCGACGTTCTCGCTCATCTCCGTCGACCAGCCCTTGATGACCGGCACGAGGTATTCGTACGTGGCCAGGTTGGCCTTGCGCACGGCCTCGTCCGGATGGCTGTGCGCCAGGTCGGACAGGCCGGCGCCGACGTAGGCGAGCGCGCGCGCCGCTTCCGTCTGGGCGCGCATRGACATCAGCATGCGGCGCACGTCCGGGTGGTGGATGATCGCGACCGGACCGGCGGAACCCTCGACGGCGCGCGACTGCAAGCGCTCCTTCGCGAACGCGACGGCCTGCTGGTAGGCGCGCTCGGCGAGGCCGATACCCTGCATGCCGACGCCGAAGCGGGCCGCATTCATCATGATGAACATGTATTCGAGGCCGCGATTTTCTTCGCCGACCAGCGTGCCGATCGCGCCGCCAYGGTCGCCGAACTGCAGCACCGCGGTCGGGCTCGCCTTGATGCCCAGCTTGTGCTCGATCGAGACGCAGTGCACGTCGTTGCGTTCGCCCAGCGCACCGGCGTCACCCACCATGAACTTCGGCACGATGAACAGCGAGATGCCCTTCACGCCCGGGGGCGCGTCCGGCGTGCGCGCCAGCACCAGGTGGATGATGTTCTCCGCCATGTCGTGCTCGCCGTACGTGATGAAGATCTTGGTGCCGAAGATTCTATAAGTCCCGTCCCCCTGCGGCACGGCGCGCGTGCGCACGGCGGCGAGGTCGGAACCGGCCTGCGGCTCCGTCAGGTTCATCGTGCCCGTCCACTTGCCCGTGATCAGCGGCTCGATGTAGCGGGTCTTCTGTTCGTCGCTGCCGGCCGTCAGCAGTGCCTCGATGGCGCCGTCGGTCAGCAACGCGACAAGGGCGAACGCCAGGTTCGAGCCGTGCAGCATCTCGATGCACGGGGTGGCGACGAGCTTGGGCAGGCCCTGGCCGCCGAATTCGGCCGGATGCTGCACGCCCTGCCAGCCGGCGTCCGCGAAGCGCCTGAACGCCTCCTTGAAACCTGCCGACGTCGTCACCTGGCCGTCGTGCCAGTAGCTCGGCTCCTTGTCGCCCGGATGATTCAGCGGGGCGACGACTTCGCCACAGAATTTCGCATTTTCTTCCAGCACGGCCTCGACGGTGTCTCGTGTCGCATCCTCGCAGCCGGGGAGCTGGTTGATCTCGGCCAGGTCGGCCAGTTCGTTCATCACGAACAGCATGTCTTTCAAAGGGGCGTTGTAGCTCACCGCAGTCTCCTGGTTTCTCTTTACGTAAACGTCAATCGGTGGTCGCAAAAAAGGCGGGAACCCATCGTCAGCAACGGCAAACGCCGGTCATACGCTACAAATGGGTGCCCGCCCGGACGGACGGCCGGTCCGGGAACGACGTCAGCCCAGTTCCTTGACCAGCGCCGGCACGACTTCGAACAGGTCGCCGACGATGCCGTAGTCGGCCACCGAGAAGATCGGCGCTTCCGGATCCTTGTTGATGGCGACGATGGTCTTGGAATCCTTCATGCCGGCCAGGTGCTGGATCGCGCCGGAGATACCGACGGCGATGTACAGCTGCGGCGCGACGATCTTGCCGGTCTGGCCGACCTGCCAGTCGTTCGGCACGTAGCCGGCGTCCACGGCCGCGCGCGACGCGCCCATGGCGGCGCCCAGCCTGTCGGCCAGCGGTTCCAGGATCTTGAAGTTCTCGCCCGAACCCATGCCGCGGCCGCCGGAGACGACGACCTTGGCGCCGGTCAGTTCCGGACGGTCCGACTTGGCCAGCTCGCGGCCCACGAAGCTCGACTTGCCCGAATCCGCGACGGCGGCAACCGTTTCGACGGCGGCCGAGCCACCGTCAAAGGCGGCCGCATCGAAGCCGGTGCCGCGCACGGTGATGACCTTCACGTTGTCCGTCGACTGCACGGTGGCGATGGCGTTGCCGGCGTAGATCGGACGCTCGAACGTGTCGGGCGCATCGACCTTGGTGATTTCCGAGATCTGGGCGACGTCCAGCCTGGCGGCCACGCGCGGCAGCACGTTCTTGCCGAAGGCCGACGCCGGGGCCAGGATGTGCGAATAGTTACCGGAAGGAGAGCCAACTAAGGCGAGGATCTGCTCGGCGACGTTCTCGGCGAGGCCGTCGGCGAAGTGCGGCGCGTCGGCGACCAGCACTTTGGCCACGCCCGCGACCTTCGCGGCCGCTTCCGCGACGGCGCCGCAACCGCTACCGGCGACGAGGATGTGGACGTCGCCGCCGCATTGCGCGGCTGCGGTGACGGTGTTCAGGGTGACTGCCTTCAGGTGGGCGTTGTCGTGTTCAGCAATGACGAGTGCGACCATGATGTTCCTTTATATTCAGATGACTTTTGCTTCGGTGCGCAGCTTTTGCACGAGGGTCGCCACATCGGGCACCGTGACGCCGGCCGAACGCTTGGCCGGCTCGGCGACCTTGACGGTCTTCAGGCGCGGCGTGACGTCGACACCGAGGTCTTCCGGCTTGACGGTGGTCAGCGGCTTCTTCTTGGCCTTCATGATGTTCGGCAGCGTGACATAGCGCGGCTCGTTCAGGCGCAGGTCGGTGGTGACGATGGCCGGCAACGTCAACTGCACGGTTTCCAGGCCGCCGTCCACTTCGCGGGTCACGGTGACCTTGCCGTCTTCCAGCACGACCTTCGAGGCGAAGGTCGCCTGCGGCCAGCCCAGCAGCGCAGCCAGCATCTGGCCGGTCTGGTTCGAATCGTCGTCGATCGCCTGCTTGCCCAGAATGATCAGTTGCGGCTGCTCTTCGACGGCCAGCGCCTTCAGAACCTTGGCCACGCCCAGCGGCTCGATCTCGGCACCGGTCTCGACCAGCACGCCGCGGTCGGCGCCGATCGCCATCGCGGTGCGCAGGGTTTCCTGGGCCTGGGCCACGCCGCAGGTCACGGCGATGATCTCGGTGACCTTGCCGGCTTCCTTCAGGCGCGCGGCTTCTTCCACCGCGATCTCGTCGAACGGGTTCATCGACATTTTGACGTTGGCGATATCGACGCCACTGCCGTCGGACTTGACGCGTACCTTGACGTTGTAGTCGACCACGCGTTTGACGGGTACCAGGACTTTCATAATGTGCCTTTGAAAAATGGTATGAAGACGAAAAATGATCCGAATTATAAAAGCAAATGCCGTTCAGGACAGAATTAAAGCACGATCGTGCGTTTTTCGGTTAGAGGAAATGCCCTAATCGTGATCATCCGGAGGTATGGGGAAAACAAGAGTGCCCGGCGCACCGGGCCTGTGACGGTGCAGCGCGTTGCGGCTTATTTACGGCGCAGCCAGAACGTGAACTCGCCGTTGATGTGGGTATGGGCCAACAAGGCATTGCCGGTCTGTTTGGCAAACGCCTGGAAGTCGCGGACCGAACCGGTGTCGGTGGCGACGATGCGCAGCACTTCACCACTGGCCAGTTCAGCGAGGGCCTTCTTGGCCTTGAGGATCGGCAGGGGGCAGTTCAAGCCACGCGCATCCAGATCCTTCTGGACCTCGATGGTGCCGGTGTCGATTATGGTTTCGCTCATCGATTGCCTGCTAGTCGGTAGGGGCATTGCCCTGATAGTACTCCAATTGGCCAATTATGACGCGCCGCACCAAAATTTGGTACCTTTGTTGCGTTGTAACAACGGCAATTACTTGACAGTCAGGAAGAGCATCGATATGGATGACCGAAACCGAGGGATGCGGCAGACGATGATACCACCTTGGCGTTCAACCTAAACGAAGTTTGAGCCCGCTCAAACTTCGTTCAATCATACGCCACCCCACGCGTGACGCATACGCAACCGCAGCAAAATCGCCGCGGCGGCGTATGCGGCAATGCTTACGCGGATACGCGCTCGCCGACCCAGCCGGCCACGCCGGCCAGCGCCTGCGGCAACCCGGTTGGATCGGTACCGCCGGCCTGGGCCATGTCCGGACGGCCGCCGCCCTTGCCGCCGACCTGCTTCGCGACGAAGTTGACGAGATCGCCCGCCTTGACCTTCCCGGTGGCATCCTGCGTGACGCCGGCGATCAGGCTGACCTTGCCCTCCAGCACAGATGCCAGCACGATGGCGGCCGTGCCGAGCTTGTCCTTCAGCTTGTCCATCGTCTCGCGCAGGCCCGCAACGTCGGCGCCTTCCATCGTGGCGGCCAGCACCTTGATGCCATTCACGTCGATGGCTTTCGTCACCAGCTCGTCACCCTGGCCGGCGGCCAGTTTCGACTTCAGCGCGGCGATTTCCTTCTCCAGCGACTTGACCTGGTCCTGCACCTGGGCGATGCGGGACGGCAGTTCGTCCGGGCTCGTCTTCAGCGCGCCGGCCGCTTCGTTCAGCTTGCGGTTGATCGATTGCACCAGCGCCAGGGCGCCCTCGCCCGTCACGGCTTCCACACGGCGGATGCCGGCGGCCACGCCCGATTCGGACACGATCTTGAACAGGCCGATGTCGCCCGTGCGGGTCACGTGTACGCCGCCGCACAGTTCCTTCGACGAACCGATGTCCAGCACGCGCACGGTGTCGCCGTATTTTTCGCCGAACAGGGCCATGGCGCCATGCTTGATCGCATCGTCCATCGACATGTGCTGGGCACGGGTCGCGTGGTTTTCCAGGATCTCGCGGTTGACGATGGCTTCCACCTGGGCGATCTGTTCCGCCGTCAGCGGGGCATTGTGGCTGAAGTCGAAGCGGGTCTTGTCCGGATCGACCAGCGAGCCCTT
This sequence comes from Massilia sp. P2_C2, assembly GCF_056404615.1. NCBI lineage: Bacteria > Pseudomonadati > Pseudomonadota > Betaproteobacteria > Burkholderiales > Oxalobacteraceae > Massilia > Massilia sp. P2_C2. Next base: position 7,410 of record NZ_JBFUDR010000055.1, read on the forward strand.
CTGCTGCACGTGGCCGCCCAGCACTTCGCGCAGGGCCTTGTGCATCAAGTGCGTCGCCGAGTGGTTGCGGATGGTGCGGGCGCGCTTGACTTCATCGACCTGCGCGTCGACCATGTCGCCGACTTTCAGCGAACCCGACTGCAGCACGCCGTGGTGGCCGAACACTTCGGCCTGGATCTTCAGGGTGTCTTCCACTTCGAACACGCCGGCCGCCGATTTCAGCAGGCCCTTGTCGCCCACCTGGCCGCCGGACTCGGCGTAGAACGGGGTCGTGTCCAGCACGACGATGCCATCCTGGCCGGCCGAAAGCATCTGCACCGGGGCGCCGCCCGAGTACAGCGCGAGCACGCGGCTGTTGTGCGCGAGGGCCTCGTAGCCGACGAAGGTCGTCTTCTCGCCCGAGTACTCGACGTTGGCGGCCATCTTGAACTTGCCGGCGGCGCGCGCGGTCTTCTTCTGCTGCTCCATGGCGGCAGCGAAGCCTTCCTCGTCCAGTTTCACGTTACGCTCGCGGCAGATGTCCGCCGTCAGGTCCAGCGGGAAGCCGTAGGTGTCGTACAGGGTGAAGGCGGTGGCGCCGTCCAGGTTCTGCGGATCCCTGGCGAGTTGCGCTTCCAGGATCTTCATGCCGTTTTCGAGGGTCTCGCCGAAACGCTCTTCCTCGGCCTTCAAGGTCTGCATCACACGTGCTTTGGCTTCCGTCAGTTCCGGATACGCAGCGCCCATTTCCTTGTCCAGGTCTTCCACGAGCTTGTAGAAGAACGGCTTGGTCTGGCCCAGCTTGTGGCCATGGCGCAGCGCGCGGCGGATGATGCGGCGCAGGACGTAGCCGTGGCCTTCGCTGCTCGGAATGATGCCGTCGACGATCAGGAACGCGGACGCGCGGATGTGGTCGGCGATGACCTTCAGCGAATTGTTCGCCAGGTCCGTCGCACCGGTTTCGCGGGCGGCGGCCTTGATCAGGTTCTGGAACAGGTCGATCTCGTAGTTCGAGTGCACGTGCTGCAGCACGGCGGCCAGGCGCTCCAGGCCCATGCCGGTGTCGATCGACGGCTTCGGCAGCGGGGTCAGCACGCCCTTCTCGTCGCGGTTGAACTGCATGAACACGAGGTTCCAGATCTCGATGAAGCGGTCGCCGTCTTCTTCCGGCGAGCCCGGGGGGCCGCCCCAGATGTCCGCGCCGTGGTCATAGAAGATTTCCGTGCACGGTCCGCACGGACCCGTGTCGGCCATCTGCCAGAAGTTGTCCGATGCGTAGCGCGCGCCCTTGTTGTCGCCGATGCGGATGATGCGTTCCGTCGGCACGCCGATTTCGCTGGCCCAGATGTTATAAGCCTCGTCGTCTTCGAAGTAGACGGTGATGGTCAGCTTGTCCGCCGGCAGGTTATAGACCTTGGTCAGCAGTTCCCAGGCAAAGTGGATGGCGTCGCGCTTGAAATAATCGCCGAAACTGAAATTGCCCAGCATTTCGAAGAACGTGTGGTGCCGCGCGGTGTAGCCGACGTTTTCCAGGTCATTGTGCTTGCCGCCGGCGCGCACGCAGCGCTGCACGGTGGTGGCGCGCTTGTACGGACGCGTATCCAGGCCCAGGAACACATCCTTGAACTGCACCATGCCGCTGTTGGTCAACAACATCGTCGGGTCGTTGCCCGGCACGAGCGGGCTGGAGCGGACGATCGTGTGGCCTTTGGACTCAAAGAACTTGAGGAACTTTTCGCGTATTTCGGTGGATTTCATGTCGTAGGGGCGGATTCAGGCAGCTTGCTATATAAAGAAAAACGATTATAGCGTGCTATTGACGCTTGATAGTATTTGTGAGATCTGGTGTTGCATGATTGATAATGGCATGCCGCCGCCGCGTGTCCGTTCACCGAATGTCCTCAACAACAACTTGTGATCATTCTTGAGCGAAAAATCAAACGAAATCGGGGCCGATCAGGTCGATCCGGTCCGTGCACAGCCCGTCCACGCCCCAGTCGAACAGTTCACGCGCCCGGGCCGGTGCATTGACCGTGTAGCAGAACAGGCCGAAACCGGCAGCTTTCACTTCGGCAGCCTGCCGCGCCGCCAGCCGCATGTGGTCGACGTGGATGGCGACCACGTCCAGCGCCCGCGCGCGGCGTTCCCAGTCGCGCGGGAGGGTTTCGACCAGCCAGGCGCGCGGCGCGTGCGGGGCGGCCTCCCGGGCGGCTTCCAGCGCCGCCGCGCTGAACGACGACAGCAACGGCGCCCGCGCCACCTGGCCGGCCGCGAGGTCGTCGGCGAACAGGGCGGCAACCAGCCGCGCGACCACGCTGCCCGTGTGTACGTCGTGGCCGGGCACGGGCTTGATCTCGATGTTCATCCATACGCCATGGCTCTTGCAAAACTGGGCGAACTCGACGAACAGCGGCACCGGCTCGCCCGCATAGTCCGGACCGAACCACGATCCCGCGTCGCGCGCGGCGAGGTCGAGCGCGTCGATGTCCGCCACCGATCCGCGTCCGGCGACCGTGCGGCCCAGCCTGGGATCGTGCAGCACGACGGGCACGCCGTTCTTCGCCAGCATGACGTCGAATTCGATGGCGCGAAAACCGGCCTCCATGCCGCGCCGCACGCCGGCCAGCGTGTTTTCCGGCGCCAGCGTGCCGCCACCGCGGTGCGCAACAATCCTGGGATAAGGCCACATGGTGGAGCTCCTCGTGAATGGGTCAGGCGGGCGCCAGCGTGCGCGCCACCCAGCAGAATCCGGCGAGGTTGGCGCCGACGCTCAGCCAGAACCAGAGCCGGAACGGATGTTTGACCGTCTTGTGACGGAGCCATTGTTGCGCCAGCAAGGCGCCGGGCCAGCCGCCGGCCAGGCCCAGCAGCAGGAGATCGCGCTCGGGCGTGCGCCTTTGGCCGCGCCGGGCCGCCGCCTTGTCGCGCGCATACAGRCCGAAGCAGGCCACGCTGGCCAGCAGGTATGCCAGGCCGACCATGGACGGCAGGCCCAGCGCCAGCGCGGCGTAGGCATACAGGGCGGCGAACAGCAACAGCGGGACGTAGGTCATGGCGCCAGCTTACGCGCAGCGGGCCTCAGTGTCCACCGGGCAACGCTCGCCCGCCCACATGGCGGAATCAACGCGAATGATGGATGCAGCCTCTCCGTTATCGAACGTGCGAACCGATCCTGCACAAACGCGTACCATTCCCGTTCGACGTGCAACGAAGGAGAACATCATGAACTTTGATTTGGGCAACCTGTTGCAGCAATACCTGGGCGGTGCGAACCAGAATGCGAACCCCGCGCAGGCCGAGACCGATTTCGACCGCGTTGCGGAAAACGTGCCTCGCGCCACCATCGCGCAGGGCGTGACCCAGGCGCTGCGTTCGGACCAGACGCCGCCGTTTTCGCAAATGGTCGGCCAGCTGTTTAGCAACAGCAATCCCGACCAGCGCGCCGGCATGCTGAACCAGTTGCTGGCCAATGTCGGGCCCTCGGTGCTCGCGTCCGTGGCGGGTGGCGCGCTCGGCAACCTGCTCGGTGCCGACCAGGCCCGGGTGTCGCCGGAACAGGCGAACCAGGTGTCGCCGGACCAGGTGCAGGAACTGGCCGCGAAGGCCGAACAACAGAATCCCGGCATCGTCGACCGCATGGGCGACTTCTATGCCGAACACCCGACCCTGGTCAAGGCCATCGGCGGCGCCGCGCTGGCGATCGCGCTCGGCCACATGGCGCAGGGCATGCAGCGCCACTGACGGCGCGTTCAACCACAGCAACAAGAAATCCAACAAGGAGTCGACATGGGTATCCTGAGCAATATCTTCCACAAGATCTTCCCGTCCTCGCATCCCGCCACACAGAGCAGCGGACAGGCGGCCCCGGGCGCCCAGCAACGCGCGCCGCAACCGACGCAGCAACCCCCGCAGCAGCCCCAGGCCGCGCCCGCGACGAGCACGCCAGGCGCCGCAGCGATGCAGCAGGTCGACGTGGAAGCCGTGCTGAACAACATGCAGCAGCAGTCCGGACAGCAACTGAACTGGCGCACGTCCATCGTCGACCTGCTCAAGCTGCTGGGCCTCGATTCCAGCCTGCAAGCCCGCAAGGAACTGGCCGCCGAGCTGAATTACACGGGCGACACGAACGATTCGGCCAGCATGAACATCTGGCTGCACCGCCAGGTCATGAACAAGCTGGCCGCGAACGGCGGCAAGGTGCCGGCCGACCTGAAGGACTAATGGATTAATCCGAGAGGCTAAGGTTGGCCGGAGTACCGCAGGAAAAACAATAACGCGTAAAGGCATTCTTGCGCGTGCTGCATGCCGGACACCGGTCGAACAGGCCGATACCGCAGTGCGGGCAATGGGCCAGGTGTTCATCCCCGTAATTGGTGGCGCGCTCGCACGACGGGCACACGCCCTTGGCGATGCGCGCCATCGCCACGTCGTAGCGCATCGTCGTGCGGCGCTGCGCGTCGGGCATCGCCTCCGCCGCCTTCTGGCGTTCGAGCCACKCGTGCAACCAGCGGATCGCGTAGCGGCCCACGACAACCGTCACGACGATGCCCACGCCATAGCGCACATAGCCGCCGTAGCTGGGTAGATAAGGCACGAGCTCGACGAAGAAGGCGAACAGGGCGAACAGGATGAAGCCCCACGTGAACGGCCAGTAGGTGCCGTTGCGCTTGTACTTGAACAGCGCGCCCGCCACCAGCAGCAGCGGCAGGGTCACGCCGAGGCGGATCAGGAATACCTTGCGCTCGGCCCGCCGCTCGGCCTCGTACACGGCTTGACGCGCAGGCTGCAGCAGCGCGTCGTAGGCGGCGTCCGCCTTCTGCTCGGCCTGCCTGGCATCGAGCGCCACCTGCTCCTGCGCCTCGACGGCCGCCAGTGCCGTGCGCTCGGCGGCCACGAGCTTGTCGAGCTCGCGGTTGCGCGCGATGAGTTCCTCGTCCTGGTCCGGCCGCGCCGTCGCGTGGCGCGTCGCGATCCAGTTGTCGAACGCCTCGCGCGCGCTCCTCGTGTTCGCCTGCGCCACACGGTGTTTCTGCTGCGCCTGTTCGAGCGCCGTATCGGCATCCTGGCGCGTCTTCTGCGCCTGGCGCGAGGCGGCCTGCAGCGGGCCGGCCTGGGCGGGATCGAGGAAATGCTCGGCGGCCGGTACCGGCGCGAGATAGATGATGTTGTCGACGACCTGGTTGCCCAGGCCGATCAGGAATCCGGCGAATACGAAGGCGACGAGCCACAGCGCCCGCCGCATCCATTGCTCGGTCCAGCGTAACCCCTTGCTCATGGCGCAGCCCTCTGTCGATAGCGAAGACGCAAGCTTGCCATCAATACACGGACCGGACCACAAATAAGCGCAAGGCCATCACTTTGCGCTACCTCACGTCGCGCTTCTTGCTACGGGTAGGGTGGGGCACCCTGTGCCCACGCGAACGTTTGCGACGTGTTGGCGTTACGCGTGGGCACGGGGTGCCCACCCTACGACAGGATTTTAGAAGTAGGACAAACCAAGAGCCTTGCGCACCTCGTCCGTCGTGCGCGCCGCCACTTCGCGCGCCTTCAGCGTGCCTTCCTTGAGGATTTGCATGACCTGGCCCTTGTCCTTGGCCAATTCCTCGCGGCGGGCGCGGATCGGCGCCAGCAGTTCCTGCAGGATGCCTTCCAGGCGCTTCTTGACGACGGAATCGCCCAGGCCGCCGCGCTGGTAATGCGCCTTCATTTCCGCCAGCCCTTCCTTGTCGGTGTCGAAGGCGTCGAGGTAGAGGAAGGCGACGTTGCCTTCCAGATGGCCGGGATCGGACACCTTCAGGTGCAGCGGGTCGGTGTAGACCATCTTGACGGCCGCGCGGATCTCGTCGGCGGACGCGCCCAGGTTGATCGTGTTGCCCAGCGACTTGCTCATCTTGGCCTTGCCGTCGATGCCCGGCAGGCGGCCCACTTCCGGCACGATGGCCTTGCACTCGACGAGGATGTCGCGGCCCGCGTTGCGGTTGAACTTGCGCACGATCTCGTTGCACTGTTCGATCATCGGGATCTGGTCCTCGCCCACCGGCACGATCGTCGCCTTGAACGCGCTGATGTCGGCGGCCTGGCTGGCGGGGTAGGTCAGGAAGCCGGCGGGGATGTCGCGCTCGAAGCCGCGCAGGATGATTTCCTGCTTGACGGTCGGGTTGCGCTCGAGGCGCGCGACGGTCACGAGGTTCAGGTAATAGAACGTCAGCTCGGCCAGCTCCGGGATCTGCGACTGGATCAGGATCGTGGACTTGGCGGGGTCGATCCCTACGGCAAGGTAATCGAGCGCCACCTCGATCACGTTCCGGTGTACCTTACCGATATCATCCATGTTGTCCGTGAGCGCCTGGGCGTCCGCGAGCATGATGAACTGGCGATATTGATCCTGGTAAGTGACGCGATTGCGCAGGCTGCCGACGAAGTGGCCGAGGTGCAGCGGCCCGGTGGGACGGTCGCCGGTCAGGATGATGGGCGTGGTAGCGGTAGGGGTTTRCAGACTCATCGAGTTTCTTCCTTGGGTGTTATCGCCCTTGCCTCGATCCTGCTGCGCCAACGAAAACGCCACCTTGAATCGAGGCGGCGTTCGGAATACCTATCCAATTCACTGGCCGCGCGCAATCAGCGGCGCCACCAGGTGAGAACAGGATGTGGATACGAAAAATTCATGGATGGCATGGTTGCAGGTTGACGCCCCGCTGTCAACCGCCACCGCTCGAAAGCCAGGCGCTTCCCCGACTTTTTTGCCAGTTCGGGACCATGCTGAATTTTTTGTTGCAATAATACTAACAGATTGGTGATTTATGGATTCTACGAAGAGCACGAACAGCCACGCCCGCCCCCTCGAACTCTGGGGCGGCCTCGAATGCACCACCAACCGCGTCCGCGACGACTACTTCCACCAGCTCGACAGAAACGGCCATGCCGCCAGGGCCGACGACGTCGACCGCTTCGCCTCCCTCGGCATCCGCGCCATCCGCTATCCCGTCCTGTGGGAGCGCACGGCGCCGGATGGCCTCCACGCCGCCGACTGGACATGGGCCGACGCCCGCCTGAACGCCCTGCGCGCGCACGGCGTCACCCCGATCGCCGGCCTGATCCACCACGGCAGCGGCCCGCGCCATACGAGCCTCGTCGACCCGGCATTCGCGCAGCAGCTGGCCGACTATGCCGGCGCCGTCGCCGCGCGCTATCCATGGATCGAGTACTACACGCCGGTCAACGAGCCATGCACGACGGCACGCTTCGCCGGCCTGTACGGCGTGTGGTATCCGCACGGCCGCGACGACCGCACGTTCGTCGTGGCGCTGCTGAACCAGTGCCGCGCCGTCGTGCTGGCGATGCGCGCCATCCGTGCCGTCAATCCGAATGCCAGGCTCGTCCAGACCGACGACCTCGGCAAGACCTACAGCACGCCGGAGATGGCACACGTGGCCGAGTTCTACAACGAGCGCCGCTGGCTCGCGTGGGATTTGTTGTGCGGCATGGTCGGCCCCGCTCACCCCCTGTGGAGCTACCTGATCAAGACGGGCATTCCGGCGGAGGAATTCCTGTGGTTCCGCGCGAACCCCTGCCCGCCGGACATCATCGGCGTCAATTACTATGTCACGAGCGAGCGCTGGCTGGATCATCGCCCGGACCGCTATCCGCCGCACCACCGCGGCATGGCCGACGGCGTCCCGTGCGCCGACATCGAGACCTCGCGCGCGCTCGCGACGCCCACGGCCGGCATTGCCCCGCTGCTGCACGAGATCTGGGACCGCTACCACATCCCGCTGGCCATCACCGAAGCGCACATCGACGCCAACCGCGAAGACCAGTTGCGCTGGCTGCTGGAGATCTGGGAAGCGGCCAAGGAAGTGCGCGCCAGCGGCGTCGACCTGCGCGCGGTGACCGTGTGGTCGCTGCTCGGCTCGTTCGACTGGAACAGCCTCGTCACGCAGAACCGCGGCTATTACGAACCGGGACCGTTCGACGTGCGCGCGCCCGAGCCGCGCCCGACCGCGGTCGCGCGCATGATGCGCGAGCTGGCGGCCGGCACGCCGCTGTCGCATCCCGTACTGCGCGGCCAGGGCTGGTGGCGCCGGCCGGGCCGCTGGCTGTGCCAGCCCGTGGCGACGCCGGATGCCCTCACGTCGATCACGGCCGACGGCCACACGCTCGTCGGCAAGGATGCGGCACCCATCCTGATCACGGGTGCGACGGGCACGCTGGGCCGCGCCTTTGCCCGCCTGTGCCGCAAGCGCAACCTCGCGTTCCGCCTGCTGTCGCGCCAGGACATGGACATCACCGATCCGGCCTCGGTCGAACGCGCGCTGGACAAATACCGGCCGTGGGCGGTCGTCAACACGGCGGGCTATGTGCGCGTGGACGACGCCGAGCGCGATGCCGAACGCTGCTTCCGCGAGAACGCCATCGGCCCCGCGATCCTGGCGGCCGCGTGCGCCCGCCACGGCGTGCACCTGACGACGTTCTCCAGCGACCTCGTGTTCGACGGCGCGCTCGATCGCCCCTATGTCGAAAGCGACACCGTCGCTCCGCTCAACGTCTACGGCCGCAGCAAGGCCGAGGCCGAGCTGCGCGTGCAGGACCGCCATCCGGGCGCCCTCGTCGTGCGCACGAGCGCGTTCTTCGGGCCGTGGGACAAGCACAACTTCGTCACCCTGGCGCTGCACGCGCTGGAACGGGGCGAACCGTTCCGCGCGCCGCACGACATGGCCGTGTCGCCGACCTATGTGCCGGACCTCGTGCACACCTGCCTCGACCTCGCGATCGACGGCGAGTCCGGCGTCTGGCATTTGTCCAACGTGGGCACGCTGACCTGGGCCGAGCTGGCCGGGCAGGCGGCCGCGCGGGCCGGCGTGGATGCGAGYCGGCTGGAAGCCGTGCCGGCCGCGGCCTGCGGGTTCGCGGCGGCGCGGCCGCGCTATTCGGGCCTGCACAGCGAGCGCGGGATCCTGTTGCCGGTGCTGGACAACGCGCTCGGGCGCTACCTGGAACTGCGCAACGAGATCGACCAGGAGATGGAGGAAGTGATCCTCATGGCGGAAAGCCGGCAGGCGTGATGACGGCGCGTGGTGGGCACAGGGTGCCCACCCTACGATTACAATTGCCGTAGGGTGGGCTCCCCGAGCCCACCATGCGCATGCGCCCCACACGATAAAATTGCACGGATCACATCCGAAAAAGGCCCCACCCGTGCAAGAGCAACACGCCTTCCCCTTCCTGCGCGAAATCCTGCTGTTCCTCGCCCTGTCCGGCATCCTGATCCCGCTGCTGCAACGCTTGCGCATCAACCAGGTGCTGGGCTTTCTCGCCGTCGGCGCCCTGCTCGGGCCGTTCGGGCTCGGGCGCATGGCGCAGGATTTCGCCCCGCTCGGCCTGCTCACGTTCCCGAACAACGACAACGTCGCCATGCTGGCCGAACTGGGCGTGCTGTTCCTGATGTTCATGATCGGCCTCGAACTCTCGGCCGCGCGCCTGTGGGCCATGCGGCGCTGGGTGTTCGGTATCGGCAGCGCGCAGGTGGTGTTGTGCACCGCGCTGATCGGCGGCGCCGCGTACCTGCTCCTCGACCGCCGCCTCGACGCCGCGCTCGTGCTGGGCCTCGTGCTGTCGCTGTCGTCGACGGCCGTCGTGATGCAGTTGCTGGCCGAGAGCCACCGCACCGCGAGCCCCGTCGGCCAGGCGGCGTTCGCCGTGCTGATGCTGCAGGACCTGGCCGTCGTGCCGATCCTGATCCTGATCGGCGCACTCGGCAGCAACGATGGCGGCGGCACGAACGTGGCGCTGCTCGCCTTGCTCGCGATGGCCAAGGCGGCCGGCGCCATCGCGCTGATCTACCTGGTCGGCGGCAGGGTCGTGCATCCGCTGTTCCGCGCGTTCGCACGCCACCGCCAGCCGGACGTATTCATGGCGCTGATCCTGCTGTCGACGTTCGGCATCGCCGCGCTGTCCCACCTGGCCGGGCTGTCGATGGCGCTGGGTGCGCTGATCGCCGGCCTGCTGCTGGCCGAGACGGAATTCAAGCACGAGGTCGAGCTGATGGTCGAACCGTTCAAGGGCCTGCTCATGGGCCTGTTCTTCATGACGGTCGGCATGAACATGGATACGCTGCAGGTCGTGCACGCCCCCCTGTGGCTGGCCGCCGCCGTGTGCGGACTCGTGCTGCTGAAGGGCATCGTGATCGCGCCGCTGCTGCGCCTGGGCGGCCTGCCATGGGGCCGCGCGCTCGAGGGCGGGCTGCTGCTGGGCCAGGGCGGCGAATTCGCATTCATCGTGATCGGCTACGCGATCGCATCGAAGCTGCTCGACGACGCGCTCGGTGCGCGCGTGATGCTGGCCGTCGGCCTGTCGCTGTTCATCACGCCGCTGCTGGCGCGGATCGGCCACGCGATCGGCGAGCGCTCGGCGGCGAATGCCAATCCCGTCGCAGCGCACCTCACGGACGACGAACTCGAAGCGGCGCGCGGCCGCGTGATCATCGCCGGCTTCGGCCGCGTCGGCCAGCAACTGGCCAAGCTGCTGGCGGCCCAGGACATCCCATTCATCGCGTTCGAGAACGACGCGAAACTCGTCGCGCGGCTGCACAAGGACGGCGTGCCCGTGTACTTCGGCAACGCGGCGCGGCCGGATCTGCTGCGCCACGTCCATGCCGACGAGGCGCCCGCGATCGTGCTGACGATGGACCATCCGGCGTCGGCGCTGCACGCCGTGCGCGGCATCCGGCGCGAGTTCCCGCACGTGCGCCTGTACGCACGCTCGCGCGACGAGAAGCATGCGCGCTCCCTCAAGCACGCCGGCGCCAATGTCGTCGTGCCGGAAACGCTGGAAGCGAGCCTGCAGCTGTCGGCCTTCGTGCTCGAAGGGATGGGGCTGGACGAGCGCGTCGTCGACGACATCGTCGACCGCGAGCGCGATTCGTTCGCCGCCGTGCTCGACGACGCCCGCGCGGTCGCGCGTGAAGAACGCGACGTATAATCCGCGCCGAGAACAACTCAACAACGGAGACGAGATGGCATCCCATCCGAACGGACCGCACAACGGTCCGGACCAGCGCCTGCAAGGCGCGCTGGGCCACATCCGCGTGCTCGACCTGTCACGCGTGCTGGCCGGCCCATGGTGTTCGCAAAACCTGGCGGACCTCGGCGCCGACGTGATCAAGATCGAACGGCCCGGCGCCGGCGACGACACGCGCGCCTGGGGCCCGCCCTACGCGCCGGACGCTGCCGGCCACCCGACCACCGAGGCCGCGTACTACCTGTCGGCGAACCGCGGCRAGCGCTCGCTCACGGTCGACATCGCAAGCGCACAAGGCCAGGCGCTGCTGCGCGACCTGGTACGCCATTGCGACGTCGTGCTGGAGAACTTCAAGGTCGGCCACCTCAAGCGCTACGGCCTCGATTACGACACCCTGAAGGCCATCAAGCCGGACCTCGTGTACTGCTCCATCACGGGCTTCGGCCAGGACGGGCCGTACGCGCACCGCGCCGGCTACGATTTCCTGATCCAGGGCATGGGCGGACTGATGTCGGTGACGGGCGAGCGCGACGACCTGCCGGGCGGTGGTCCGCAAAAAGTCGGCGTGGCGCTGACGGACCTGATGACGGGCATGTACGCCACCATCGCCGTGCTCGCCGCGCTCACCCACCGCGACCGCACTGGAGAAGGCCAGCACGTCGACATGGCCCTGCTGGACACGCAGGTCGCCATGCTCGCCAACGTCGGCAGCAATTACCTGAACAGCGGCAAGCGGCCCAGGCGCTGGGGCAATGCGCACGCCAACATCGTGCCGTATCAGACCTTCGCCTGCAGCGACGGCCACATCATCGTCGCCGCGGGCAACGACGGCCAGTACCAGAAATTCGTCGAAGCGGGAGGCCGGCCGGAACTGGCGCGCGACCCGCGCTTCGCCACCAACCCCGCGCGCGTGCAGAACCGCGACGTGCTCGTGCCGCTGCTCGCCGACATGGTGCGCGAGCGCCCGCGCGCCGAATGGATCGCCATGCTGGAAGCGGTGGGCGTGCCGTGCGGCCCGATCAACGACCTGGACGAAGTGTTCGCGAACGAGCAGGTGCGCGCACGCGGCATGGAAATCGCGCTGCCGCATCCGACGGCCGGATCGGTGAAACTCGTGCGCAACCCGATGCGCATGTCGGCCACGCCGGCGACGAGCGTCAAGGCGCCGCCGCTGCTGGGCGAGCACACGGACGAAGTCTTGCGCGACGTGCTGGGCAAGAGCGACGAGGAGATTGCCGCCCTGCGCGCGGGCGGCGTGGTGTGACGTTGACGATCAATGCAACTTGTGCTTCAGGTCCGACAGCTCGGCATGCACGCGGGTGACGGCAGCCTCCAGGTGGGCCGGCATCGTCGGCAGCGAGCGGCTGATGCGCTTGGCTTCGTCGCCCATGTCTTCCAGGCTGTCCACGCATTGCTGGATGCGCTGCTGGTCGTTCGACTGCATCACGCTCTGCGCCTGCTGCGCTTCGCGCGACAGTCTTTCGATGCAGTCGCGGATTTCGTTCGGCGCATCCTGCGACTGGCGGCAAGCCTGTTCGGCCTCGTCGATGGTTTGCCGAATATGAGTGAATCGCCGCTGGATTTCGTTTGCTTGCAACATGACGTACTCCTTGCATTGATGGCTCGTGTCCGCATCCCACCTGAGACGCGGGGCTGGAGCGTCATGGTAGTCCTGTTGGGAATCGGGGGGCGCACGAACCGTATTGACGAGCTGAATGCCCGGCATCGGATTTATCGGAATTGACGACGCAGCAGTATCACACGCTTTCGGCGGGCTGGACGGGCTGAGCAGGCTGCAACGGCGCCAGGCCGCGCAGGCGCAGCGCGACGCCCATCGCCAGCACGAGCACGAGGCCCAGCATGGCGACGACGCCGGGCCAGCCGCCATGCGCCCAGACGACGCCCGCCAACCAGCCGACGACGCTCGACCCGAGATAGTAGAAGAACAGGTACAGCGCCGAGGCCAGCGCCTGCGGCGGCCGTGCGCGCCGGCCGACCCAGCTGCTCGCAACGGAATGCGAGGCGAAGAAGCCGAACGTGAACAGCCCCATGCCGGCGACGATGACGACGACACCAGGCGCCAGGGTGAGCAGCAGGCCGCCGAGCATGGCCAACATCACGATCCACAACACGTTGCGGCGCCCCAGCCGGTCGGCCAGCTTGCCGGCCCAGACGGAGCTGAAGATGCCCAGCAGGTACAGCACGGACAGCGTGCCGACGGCCGCCTGGCGCAGGCCGTACGGCGGCGCCAGCAGGCGGTAGCCGATGTAGTTGTACATGCTCACGAAGCAGCCCATCAGCAGGAACGACAATGCGAACAGCCAGGGCAGTCCGGCGTCGCGCACGTGCTGCGCCGTGCCGTTGACGAGCGCGCGCACCCCGCCCTGCCCCGGCCGGAAGCGGCGCGAGGCGGGCAGGCTGCGGTTGAATTCCCAGGCCGCGTACAGGCCGGCCACGCCCATCGAGCCGACGGCGACGCGCCAGTTCCAAAAGTCGCTGATGACGGACGCGAGCACGCGCCCGGCCATGCCGCCGAACGCGCTGCCGCCGATGTACAGGCCCATCGAATGGCCCAGCGACGGCCCTTCGATTTCTTCGCTGAGGTAGGCCATGGCGAGTGCCGGCATCCCGCCCAGCAGCAGGCCGAGCAGCGCCCGTAGCAGCAGGAGCTGGCCGAAGCCATGGGCGAACGCGGCCAGGAACGTCAGGACGCCGCCGGCGAACATCGACCCGGCCATCAGCGGTTTGCGGCCGTAGCGTTCCGACAGCACGCTGGACGCGAGCAGCGATACGGCCAGGGTGCCGGTGGCGGCGGACAGCGCGAGGCTGCTTTGTGCCGGGGTCAGTGCGAAGTCGTGCGCGAGCAGCGGCATCAGCGGCTGCACGCAGTACAGCAGGGCGAACGTGGAAAAGCCGCCGAAGACCATGGCGCGGTTGATGCGGCGGAATTCAGCGCTGGCGGCGCTGATGGGAGGCGGGGACGACATGCGGGGATGATAGCCGCAAACGCGCGATGGCATGTCCATACGGCCCGTTTCCACGGCCACGACAAGCCGCGTCTCGGGTAGGGTGGGCACCACGTGCCCACGCGTTCAACCAGCTTGTGAACAGCCGTGCCGTCCGCTTTCACGGTAGTTGAACGCGTGGACGGGGGACCCGTCCACCCTACGGATATTCAGCATCGATTTCGGAGCCGGCGTAGTTTTCAAGCTCCACGAACAACTGCTTCATGGGCACCTTGCCCGCGATATTCTGCAGCAAGGTGCTGTGGCGATAAGCGTCGATGCGATCCGCGACGATGGCCCGGTGCGGCGCCGGAATATTCTCCAGCAGCGCGGCCCAGCCGGCCTCGAAGTCGGGCTTGCCCTTGCGCACCGCCTGGACGAAGCGCTCGAATTCCTTCTGCCCCGTGCGCGCGACGATGCGGCCCCCACCCTCGATGCCGAAGATGATCGCAAGCGCGATCACGCCTTCCGCGTTCAGGTCCGGATCCTTGACGCCGCCTTCCCAGTGATGCCGGCGCAGCCACTGCGCGGCGCGCACGACGCCCTGCACCTCCTGGCGCTGCTTCAGCTGGCCCAGGTAGCGCTCGTAGCCGGACCACGTCTCGCCGGGGTCGGCCGTGCAGATGTCGACGAACAGCTCCTTCAGGCGGCGCGCCGAATACACGGGGTCGTTGTCATACTCGCCGATCAGCGTGTCCTCCGGCAGCGCCGCCAGTTCGCGGATCAGGCGGAAGCCCTGCTGGAACACGTATTCCGCGCCCTCGCCCAGCAACAGGTCCAGCGCGTCCAGGTCGCCCTGTTCGTCGTCCGTCTCGACCAGATGCTCGAGGCCCAGCGACACGCCGCCGACGGCCAGCAGCAAGGCGCGCTGGATGCCCTCGGCCGTGCGGTCGTTGGTGAACTTCTCGGCCACCATCGCCGTGATGCCCGACAGTTCGTCGGCCAGGCCGGCCGCCTCGTCGGCATTGGCGTGTTGCGGGATCAGCCGGATCGCGCGGATCAGCCGGGGCAGTCTTTCGATGACGATGGCAGGCAGCATCGATGCGCTCGCTCCCGTCACGAGAAAATATCCGTACCCATGCTGCGGCGGCCACTGCGGCGCTGCAGGCTGCGAACGGATGGCACCTGCTTGCGCAGGCGGTGCAGCAGTTCGCGCGTGCCGCGCTGCTGGAATTCCGTCTCTTCGTCCGGGTCGTCCGGCAACTCGACGTCCGCGAGGTCGGCCGTGTTGCGGTATTCCGGGAACAGTTCCAGCAGCGAGCGCTGCCAGCCGTCCTCGCTGGCCTTGGCCAGATCGATCGCGAGCGGCACGATGTCGCTGTCGGACGTCGTGTGCACGTTGATGTGCGGACCGCGGTTGTTGATCTCGCCCGCCACTTCCAGGATCTCGCGCGGCGCCAGCGACCACACGATGGCGAATGCCGTCGCGCCATAGTCGGTGGCGGACGCTTCCGTCAGCAGCTCATGGCGGCGGTCCTCGTCATCCGTCGTGTAGACGATGCCGTGGATGTGGTTGAACAGGTTTTCCGCGATGCGCTCGGGATCGTCCTCGATCATGTCGTCCGGCCACGTGGCGGCCAGGTAGGCGAGGCTTTCGGCCCAGGCCTTCGGCGGCACGAGCAACGTGGCGACCGAAGTCTTGGCGCCGTCGAAGCCGGCCAGGTGCAGCGCCGTCACCTGCGGCGGCAAGGTGGACAGCACCTCGGCCACGGCGTAGTCGCCATGCTCGTCGGCGGCCTGCGACAACGCCTCCTCGGCGTGCTGCAGCGAACCGGCCAGCACGAGTTCGCCGACCTGCTTGGTCAGCGCCGGCAGGTTGGATTTCTTGTCGTCGCTCATTCGCGGTCACCTCCGTCCTGGTCGAACAGCTGGGTGAAGTCGTCGCCGGCGGCCGTCTCGTCGAGCTCGTCGTCGTCGCCTTCGTCGTCTTTCGCGAGCTGGTCGAGCGACTGGTCGTCGTCTTCCCAGCGGGCCTGGTTCTTGTACAGGAACGCCGTCACGATGGCCTGGCGGGCCAGTTCCGGATAGTTGTCGCAGATAGCGGCATACATCGCGCGACCTTCGTCGTCGCCGTCGCCGCCGTTACCGTCACAATTTGCCATCGCGAACACTTTGGCAGGGTCGCCGCCTTCGTAATCACAGGCTTCGCGGATCAGGCCCTTGGGGTCCGTGAAGCGGATGCGGTCGACGAGCGCGAACGCCATCATGTTGACGTCGTCGAGCCCGTCGCCGTTGGCGTATTCGGACACGAGGGCCTGCACCATCATGTCGTAGTTCTTGCGGTTGGGCGGATCACCCAGGGTGCCTTCGATTTGACCTTCCAGCTCGCGCGACTGGAAGGCGAACTCCGGATGTACTTTTTTCATGATTGACTCGTATTCTGTTGGGTGTGCTCAGGCGGCCAGATTCACGCCATTCAGGGCGAACACCGAGCGCCACAGCTCGAAGGCCTCGCTTTCCGCGTCGAGCACGATGCGGTGGTTCACGCTCTGGTCGTATTCCGCCCGCCTGATTGGGTCGGACAGGACCTCGTAGGCCTTCGTGACAGCCTTGAAGCGCGCTTCCGCGCCGGGCGCCTGGTTGCGGTCCGGGTGGTAGCGCATCGCCAGCGAACGGTAGACCTTCTTGATGTCGTCGTCGCTGGCATTGGGCGCGACGCCGAGGATCGCGTATAGATTTTCCACTTGTGAACTCTCCGGCACGGCAATAGCCGAAAAAACATTAAACCGAGATTATCCTATAGAAAACGCCAACTTGACAGATCGCGACCCGGGACACCGGTCACCCAGTATGCGGACAGCCCTTTGCGCGAACCGTGCGCTTGACCACATAGCGGACCGGATGGCGTCTTCTACGGTAAAATGCCGGGAATCATACCCGTCCCTTATAGGTTTCATGAGTAACGACAAGAACGCTGCGGCGGCTACCCCGTCGCCGAATTTCGTCCGTGCGATCGTCGAATCCGACCTCGCCTCGGGCACCCACACGCGTGCCGGCATGCCGTCCGTGATCACGCGCTTTCCGCCGGAGCCGAACGGCTACCTGCACGTGGGTCATGCCAAATCGATCTGCCTGAACTTCGGCCTGGCGCGCGACTACCAGGGCCGCTGCCACCTCCGTTTCGACGATACCAATCCGGAAAAGGAAGATCAGGAATACGTCGACACGATCATGGACAGCGTCAAGTGGCTGGGCTTTACGTGGGAACAGGGCGGCCAGGAATACCTGCATTACGCCAGCGACTACTTCGACCAGCTGTATGCGATGGCCGAGTACCTGATCCAGAACGGCAAGGCCTATGTCGACAGCCAGAGCGCCGAAGACATGTCGCGCAACCGCGGCAATTTCGGCACGCCGGGCACGAACTCGCCGTTCCGCGACCGTCCCGCCCTCGAATCGCTGCAGATCTTCCGTGACATGAAGGCCGGCAAGTACAAGGATGGCGAGCACGTGCTGCGCGCGAAGATGAGCGACGATGCAATGGCCTCGCCCATCATGACGAACCGCGACCCGGCCCTGTACCGCATCCGTCACGCGCATCACCACCGCACGGGTGACAAGTGGTGCATCTATCCGATGTACGACTACACGCACCCGATCTCGGACGCGCTGGAAAGCATCACGCACTCGCTGTGCACGCTGGAGTTCCAGGACCACCGCCCGTTCTACGACTGGCTCGTGGAGACGCTGGCCGAAGGCGGCTTCTTCGAGCGCCCGGTGCCGCGCCAGTACGAATTCGCACGGCTGAACCTGACGTATGTCGTCACCTCGAAGCGCAAGCTGCGCCAGTTGGTCGACACGGGCGTCGTGAACGGCTGGGACGATCCGCGCATGCCCACCATCGTCGGCCTGCGCCGCCGCGGCTACACGCCGGAAGCCATCCAGCTGTTCTGCGAGCGCATCGGCGTCTCGAAGGCCGATGGCTGGATCGACATGAGCACGCTGGAAGGCGCCCTGCGCGACGACCTCGACCCGAAGGCGCCGCGCGCCGTCGCCGTCCTGCGTCCCTTGAAACTGATCGTCGATAACTTCCCGGAAGGCGAGACGGTCGAGTGCAGCGCACCCGTCCACCCGCACCATCCGGAATGGGGCACCCGTTCGTTCCCGTTCAGCAAAGAGCTGTGGATCGAGCAGGAAGACTTCATGGAAGTGC
This sequence comes from Massilia sp. P2_C2, assembly GCF_056404615.1. Lineage (NCBI taxonomy): Bacteria > Pseudomonadati > Pseudomonadota > Betaproteobacteria > Burkholderiales > Oxalobacteraceae > Massilia > Massilia sp. P2_C2. The sequence goes on from NZ_JBFUDR010000055.1 coordinate 25,563, forward strand.
CGACCAAGGGCTACCACCGCTTCACCCCGCCGGTCGACGACAAGCCGGGTTCGCGCGTGCGCCTGAAGTACGGCTTCGTGACCGAGTGCGCCGGGTTCGACAAGGACGAAGCCGGCAACGTCACCGCCGTTCACGTGAACTATTTCCCGGACTCGAAATCGGGCACGCCGGGCGCGGACAACTACAAGGTCAAGGGCAATATCACCTGGGTCAGCGCCACGCACGCCCTGGAAGCCGAGGTGCGCCTGTACGACCGCCTGTTCCTCGACCCGCAACCGGACGGCGGCGGCAAGGACTTCATGAGCGTGCTGAACCCGAACGCGCTGGAAGTCGTCACCGCGTATCTCGAGCCGGGCCTGGCCCAGGCCGCGCCGGACCAGCGCTTCCAGTTCGAGCGCCACGGCTATTTCGTCGCCGACCGCGTCGATTCGCAGCCGGGCAAACCCGTGTTCAACCGCGTCACGACGCTCAAGGACAGCTGGGGCAAGTAAGTCCTCGCTTCGTCACGAGCCCGGCCTGCGCGCCGGGCTTTTCTTTGGACGGGGCCGGGACAACCAGCGGCGATCTGCCCCGGCAACTCCCCGAACTGCTAGGTCCGGCCGACGTCCAAGACAAGTAAGTTGCAATAAGTTAAAATATCATGCCTGCCTGCGGAACCTCATGTCGACGACGCTGAGAGACGCGTTTTCCGTTACCCGGTTCTCGTTCTGGACCGGCGCCCTGCTGTCGACGCTGGTTGGCAGCATGCTGTACATCGTCACGGCACGTTCGATCGAAAGCAATGCTTCCGAGCGCTTCAACAATCACGCGAGATATGCGCAGAGCGTGATCAGCGTCYGGATCAAGTCGTATAACGATCTGCTGCAGTCGACCGGCAGCACGCTCCAGAGCATGGAGGCCATCACACATCGCGAGTTGCACCAGTACGTGGCCGGTCTGAATTTGAGCAAGAATTTCCCGGCAGTCGATTCGGTCAATTTTGCAGCACACGTGACCGATGATCGACGTGACATCTTCCTCGGGGAACTGCGAAAAGAGCTGCAGGGCCACGTCACGTCAGCCTACTCGCTGGACATCATGCCGCCAGGTCGGCGCGCTTCCTATCTGGTCGTGTCGTACATCGAACCCGACGTGCCCAGTCCCGGACATTACGGTATCGATCTGCTGGCGAACCCTTATTTCGGCACGCAATTGGACAAATCCCGTGACGCAGGCACAGTCTATGCCTCCGGTACGCAGATCCAGGCCTTGTCCCGGCCAAACGATATCCATCTGGGCATGCGCATGCCCATCTATTACAGCGGCGCCGGCCTCGACACCGTGGCCCGGCGCCGTGCAGCCTACGTGGGCTCCCTCGGCATTGCCTTCAGCGTCCCGAAGCTTTTGCATGGCGTCATGGATGAAGTGCCGATCGTGGGATTGCGCATGACCCTGTACGACATCGGTCCCGGTCTGGATATCCATGGGAAAGATACGGGAAGCACTCCACGCGTGCTGTTCGACAGCCATGGCAGCAGCGCAAATCCGGCGCCACCGCTGGCCGGCCGCGACGCGAATTTTTCGACAACGTTTTCACTGGATTTCCACGGTCGTACCTGGACGACGGTTTACTCGGCGCCGAAGACCGCGCTGTACACGGAATTCGACACGTATTATCCGAAGCTGAYGATGGCGTTCGGCTTCCTCGGCTCGGTCCTGCTGTA
>NZ_JBFUDR010000056.1:0-27223 GCF_056404615.1 Massilia sp. P2_C2
CAACTGGCTGCGCGATTCCTGCTGGCTCCGCTCGGCTTCCTTGAGCGGGGTGATGTCGCGTCCGATCGTCAGGACATGCGATACCGTGCCATCCATGTCGTACTCGGGCACGACATGGAAGATGTAATGCGCCGGGGTGGCGCCGGGCTTCTTCCAGGTCATGAAGCTCTCGGCCCGTACCCCGGTCGCCATGACGCTGCGCAACATGTCCTCGTAGACCTGCACGCCGATGCCCCCATACCAGCCCTCGCCGAGTTCGCGTGCCAGCGCCTGTTCCTCCGACATGCCGAACATCGTCGTATAGGCGGGGTTGACGTACACGCGGCGGCATGCGCGATCGTAACGGATAAGCAGGTCGGGAGAATTCTCCGCCAGGGTACGGAACTTGCGCTCGCTTTCCCGCAGCCCGTGATTGGCTTCGCTGAGTTCCGCCGTACGTTCCGCCACCCGCCGTTCGAGTTCGGCATGCGAACGCTGGAGTTCGGCGTTCTTCGCTTCCAGCTGTTTCTGCAGCCAGCGCAAGCGCATATGGGTATCGATCCTCGCCAGCATTTCCGCGAGATCCAGTGGCTTGGTCACGTAATCGATGCCGCCCGCCGCGAACCCTGCCAGCTTGTGCTCCGTGTCGACCAGGGCCGTCATGAAGATGACGGGAATATGACGCGTCCGCGGCTGCTGTTTCAGGCGGCGGCACACGTCGAAGCCGTCGGCGTCGGGCAGCAGGACGTCCAGCAGGATGAGGTCAGGCAGGGCGAGCGATGCCCGTTCCAGCGCCTCCTCGCCTTCCTGCGCGATCAACACGTCATACCCGCAGCCCGCGAGGAAATCCGCGACCACCTGAAGATTCGCCGCGATATCGTCGACGATCAGAATGCGTCCGTCACGAGGTGTGGAATTCACGATGCGACCGCCATGTCCATACTCCTTGTCACCGGCCGCGAGGCCGATTCCGGGGCTTATTCGATCAAGTCATGCTTGACGCCGTAACGCACCAACTCCGCATTGGACGCGAGATTCATCTTTTGCATCAGACGCGCCTTGTGGGTACTGACGGTCTTGTTGCTGATCGCCAGTTCATCCGCAATATCGTTGACGGTTTTACCGTGCGCCAGCAGCCTGAAAATGTGGAGCTCGCGATCGGTCAGAAGTTCATGCGCCGGACGGGCATGCGATTCCGCATTGCCGAACACCATTTCGTCGACGAGCAACGGATCGATGAAGCGGTTTCCGGCGGCGGTCTTGCGTATCGCCGCCAGCAAAACCTCCGGCTCGTTATCCTTGGTCAGATAGCCGTTTGCGCCCGCAGCGAGAGCCCGCCTCACGGCCAGCGCCTCATTGCGCATGCTCAGGACCAGTATGGGAGTCGTGACGCCATGAAGACGGATGCGCGAGATGAGGTCGATACCGCTGATACCGGGCATGCCCATGTCCAGCAGGATGAGGTCGAAACGATCGTCGCGAAGCTGCTGCAACACCTGGGCGCCATTGGTCGCTTCGCCCGTCACCTCGATGTCGTCGGCAAGCTGCAAAAGCTGCCTGAGCCCGCTGCGCACGATGGCATGGTCGTCCGCCATCAGTATCCGGATCATCGATTCTCCTGAGTCCATGGGATGCCAGAACCGGCTGAGATCAACGTGGTCCGATCCCGGCCGCGTCAGGGAGTGATCCGATTTCAGCGCGGAAACCCTTAGTCAATACAGTACATCATAACAAGTTATTTCAGATGAAAAACTATCAAATAATCACATCTTGGCGTGCCTGGTCCGCATCGCGGAAATGTTTGTTTACAACCATTACATGAACCATCGTCTTCCTGACGCGCCGGCTCATCGTTATTGGCCTGAGCGGTGCAATCGCGCACCGTCCCTACGTTCAGGAGAACCCTTCATGAAAACCACCTTGATGCTCGCCGCAGCGCTGTTGTCGGTCACCGGCGCCAATGCGTTCGCGCAGAATGACGCAGTCGACCAGGTCAAAGCGGACAACGCGGCCGTCCATCACGATACGCGCGAGATCAGACTGGATCGTCGCGCGGTCCAGCATGACAACAGGGTGATTGCGCTGGAAAAGCGCGACGCCGCCCACGACAGGAACGTTGCGAAACTGGAGAAACAGGACGCGCGCCGCGACCAGCGCCGGGAGGACGCCCTGATCGCGCTGGGTGACGTCAAGGATGCGCAAATGCTCGACCGGGCGCGGCGGCACGAACTCAACGAGGCGAAGATCGCCGCACGGGACGCCCGCCACGACCGCAACGTGATCGCGATCGAGCGGAAGGACCGTGCGCACGACAAAGCGGTACTGGCGGACGAACGTGGCGAACGCCGGGCCGAGGTCGCACAACGCAATCACGACGCCGCGAAGATCCGGTAAGGCGCACACGATCGCTTGATGCCCGGTAAGTTGCTGTCGCACACTTGCGCGACGATTAAGTCCTCAACCACAAGGAGAAGTCATGACTTACCGATGGATCGACGACCAGGGCTTGCTGAAGAAAATGYTGGGCGAACGGCGGATCGACCGCTGGACGGCCGACAACATCCAGGACGCCCTGCGCGCCCAGGGCGTGCACGCGGCGGCGCGGGCGATGGAATACCGGCGCGTGCGCCTCGAAACGGCATTGCGGGTGCTGGCGATGCCGGGGAGGCGTCGTCATCTCCTGTCCTGACCGCTCACGGCCACCCGGTGCCCGATGGCGCGATCGGCAGCGCCATCCCGAGTGGCCGTGCCTCGCCAGAAACGCAGCAATTGTGAACTAATGTGTTTCGCAATTCATGGCAGCCGCCACGAAAAACATCGCTATAAATTCCGTATCCATGAAAGTGTTGGTTCCTTGCACGGGCTTTTGGTGACATCAAAAGGAGCTGATCATTTGATTTGTCACAAAGATGAGTTTAAAGCAATTTAATAAGCATAATCTATTACCATCGGAATAATTAAATGAGAAAAAAGCTCAGATTCAATGCCATGCGAATAAATTGGTAGAGCTGATAAGCCAGCCARGCCGAAGAGATATCGATTGACAGTGGCAATTTTGGCAAATACGATTGTCTAAATAAAAACACGACATTGCCTTTTTTGGCACCTGGAGACGGAGCGCGGCATGATCTACCTTTTAACTTTCATAGCGATCATCATCATTGCTCGCATCGCCGGCCCCATCCGTCAACACAAGGATCTCGACCAGGAACTTCGCCAGGCGGAGTACGAACATCGAGCATCCGTCTACGGCAAACCGGACGAATGACACTGCTTTTACGGCCGCTGCCGGCGTCGAGTCGTCTCGTTGCCGGAACCGGCACATCGTTCGCTGAACCCCTGACCAGCGAATCCGCACAGTAGCCCGATACCACGCAGGCGGCTGCGGGGAACCCGTGTGCCTATCCGTACTGCCCCGCTCTCCCCCTTCCGATCGAACGCGGTAAAATGGCGACCCTGGCAAGTTCTTGCCCCGCTGTCCCGATCTTGACTACATGAACGTTCCACGCGAAATCAACGCCGACGCGGCCAAACGCCTCGCGACCGAAAAGCACACCCCGATGATGCAGCAATATCTCAGCATCAAGGCCGACTACCCGACGATGCTCGTCTTCTACCGGATGGGCGACTTCTATGAGCTGTTCTTCGAGGACGCCGAGAAGGCCGCGCGCATCCTGGGCATCACGCTGACGGCGCGCGGCAGTTCGGGCGGCAATCCAATCAAGATGGCGGGCGTGCCCTTCCATTCGCTCGATCCTTACCTCGCCAAGCTTGTGAAGCTGGGCGAGTCGTGCGCGATCTGCGAGCAGATCGGCGATCCGGCCCTCAGCAAGGGGCCGGTCGAACGCAAGGTCGTGCGCGTCGTCACGCCGGGTACGCTCACCGATGCCGACCTGTTGCCGGAAAAGGCCGAGCGTCCGTTGCTGGCCGTGTGCACGGTCGCCAACCGCAAGGTGGTCACGACCGGCCTCGCGTGGATGTCGCTCGCGAGCGGCGCGCTGAAGCTGATGGAATTCGCGGGCGACGCGCGCGGCGYCGCCGTGCGCCTCGTGCAGGAACTGGAACGCATCGCGCCGGCCGAAGTGCTGCGCGCGGACGACGGCGCCGATCTGTTCGAGGAAAGCCCGATCGGCCACACGCAGCGCGTGCCGGACTGGCATTTCGACGTGCTGCACGGCCACAAGGCGCTGCTCGACCAGCTCGGCGTGGCGACGCTCTCCGGCTTCGGCGCGGACGGCCTCGGTGCCGCATTCGGCGCGGCCGGCGCGCTGCTGCGCTATGCGCAATCGACGCAGGGCCGCGGCCTGCAGCACGTGAAGAGCCTGGCCGTGGAATCGGAGAGCGAATTCATCGGCCTCGACGCCTCCACGCGCCGCAACCTGGAACTGACGGAGACGATCCGCGGCTTCGAATCGCCCACGCTGTTCTCGCTGCTGGACGGCTGCCGCACGGCGATGGGTTCGCGCCTGCTGCGCCACTGGCTGCACCATGCGAAGCGCGACCAGCGCGTGGCGCGCGCACGCCACGAGGCGATCGAGGCGCTGGCCCAGCGCGAAGCGATGCACGGCCTGTCGGCCACGCTCGCGCACGTGCCGGACATCGAGCGCATCACGACGCGCATCGCGCTGTTGACGGCTCGTCCGCGCGACCTCGCCAGCCTGCGCGACGGCTTGACCCAGCTGCCCGCGCTGCGCGAACAGGTGGCGCAATGCTTCATCCCCGGCGACTCCTGCCTGCTGCGCGACATCCATGACGCCATCGCGGTGCCCGAGTCCTGCCTCGACCTGCTGCAGCGCGCCATCGCAACGGAGCCGGCCGCGATGGTGCGCGACGGCGGCGTGTTCGCGCGCGGCTTCGACGCCGAGCTCGACGAACTGCGCGCGCTGTCCGAGAATGCCGGCCAGTTCCTCGTCGACCTGGAAGCGCGCGAGCGGGCCCGCACGGGCATCACGAACCTGCGCGTCGAGTACAACAAGGTGCACGGCTTCTACATCGAAGTCACGAACGGCCAGGCCGACAAGGTGCCGGACGATTACCGCCGCCGCCAGACGCTGAAGAACTGCGAGCGCTACATCACGCCGGAACTGAAGGCGTTCGAGGACAAGGCCCTGTCCGCGCAGGACCGCGCGCTGGCGCGCGAGAAGCTGCTGTACGAGCTGCTGCTGGCCGACCTCGCGCCGCACATCGTGTGCCTGCAGCGCATCGCGGCCGGCATCGCCCAGCTCGACACGCTGACCGCGCTCGCCGCCCACGCCGTGCGCAACAACTGGTGCATGCCGCAGCTGGTCGAGGAACCGTGCCTCACGATCGTCGAAGGCCGCCATCCCGTCGTCGAAAACCAGATCGAGCGCTTCATCGCCAACGACTGCAAGCTCTCGAACGACCGCCGCCTGCTGCTGATCACCGGTCCGAACATGGGCGGTAAATCGACGTTCATGCGCCAGGTCGCCCTCATCACGCTGCTCGCCTACGTGGGCAGCTACGTGCCGGCGACGAGTGCGACGATCGGTCCGGTCGACCGCATCTTCACGCGCATCGGCGCGTCCGACGATCTCGCGGGCGGCCGCTCGACGTTCATGGTGGAGATGACGGAATCGGCTGCGATCCTGAACGGCGCGACGGAACATTCGCTGGTGCTGATGGACGAAGTGGGCCGCGGCACGTCGACGTTCGACGGCCTCGCGCTCGCATGGGCGATCGCGCGCCACCTGATCGAGACGAGCCGCAGCTTTACCCTGTTCGCCACCCACTACTTCGAGCTGACGCAGCTGCCGGAACAGCATCCGAGCGCCGCCAACGTGCACCTGTCGGCCGTCGAACACAAGGACAGCATCGTGTTCCTGCACGCCGTGCAGGACGGCCCCGCCTCGCAGAGCTATGGCCTGCAGGTCGCGCAGCTGGCGGGCGTGCCGCCGGGCGTGATCCGCGCCGCGCGCAAACACCTGGCGCGACTGGAAGYGCAGGCGCTCGACGCGACGCCGCAGCTCGACCTGTTCGCGCCCGCGCCATGCGGCGATGCGGACGCGGACGCGGATACCGCCACGGCCACGGCGGAGCCAGCGCCCGCGCGCGAGGCGGCGCCGTCGCCCGCATTGGCCCTGCTGGACGTCATCGATCCGGATGCCCTGAGCCCGCGCGAAGCGCTCGAACGCTTGTACGAGCTGAAGCGCCTGGCCTCGGCGTGACGATGCCGCGACACCATCCGTTTGTCCTGCTGGCCCTCGCCTGCGCGCTCGCGGGCAGCGCCCATGCCGCCGGCGATACCCGTGACACCCGCGACGACGACGCGCACCGTTTCGCCATCATCGGCCACGGCTTCACCGACGGCGGCGACAAGCGCCTGAAGCAGGCGCTGCGCGACAACGACGACGGCGACGTCGCCTTCCTCGTCGTCACGGGCGTCAAGGGCGTGAACGAACCGTGCACGGACAAGCTGTACCAGAAGCGGCGCGAGCTGATCGACGATGCGCGCCGGCCCGTCGTCGTGCTGCCGGCCGGCAGCGACTGGACCGAATGCAGGAACAGCGCGGGCCGCTCGAATGCGATCGAGCGCCTGAACCGCATCCGCGAACTGTTCTACGGCGAACCGGACACGCTCGGCGCGCGCAAGCTGCCCGTCACGCGCCAGTCGATGAGCCCGCGCTTTCGCAGCTACGCGGAAAATGCGCACTGGTCGGTCGGCAAGGTGTTGTATGCCACCGTGAACATGCCGGCCAATAACAACCACTACCTGAACGAGGCTGGCCGCAACAGCGAGTACGAAGACCGGCTCGTGGCGAACCGGTTCTGGCTGAACCGGCTGTTCGCCATCGCGAAGCGCGACAGGCTGGAAGCGCTCGTGCTGTTTTCGGAAGGGGATGTGCGGATCGCCGCGCAGCCGACGGGCCTGCGCGCACTGCTGCGCAGTGCCGGGCCGGACAATGACGGCTTCGCGGAACCGCGGCGGCTGATCGTGTCGCTGGCACAAAAATTCCCGGGCAAGGTGCTTCTCGTGGACGGCACGCGCGTGCGCGCGAAGCCGGTGATCGAATGGCGTGGCAATGTCGGCCATCTGTCTGCCGGTGCCGATGCGCTGGAAGTGGTCGTGGATCCGGTGGCGAAGACCCTGTTCAAGGTCGATCCGCGCAAGGTGGAGACGGCGCCGGCGACGAAAACCGGCGGCGCAAAAGAACGGTAACCCGGCTGCGGCCGGGTCCGGTGCGCGGGCGCGGGACTTACTGCAGCGGCTGGCTGCGGAAGTGGTCGCCCTCTTCGCTGTCTTCCATCTCGTCGTGGCCGTGGTGGCCGTGGGCGCCGTGCACGTGGCCGTGGGCGATCTCTTCCGGCGTCGCGGCGCGCACGTCGATCACGGACAGTTCGAAACGCAGGGCCATGCCGGCCAGCGGGTGGTTGCCGTCGAGGACGACCTTGTCGTCGGCGACTTCGGTGACGGTGAAGATCACCGGCTCTTCATCGCTCCCCTCGGCCATGCCTTCGAACTGCATGCCGACTTCGATCGGCTCCGGCAGGCGGTTGCGCTCTTCGACCTTGACCAGGTTCGGATCGTAATCGCCGAACGCGTCTTCCGGCTCGATCTGGATGGTCGACGCGTAACCCACGTCCTTGCCGTCCAGCTCTTCTTCGATCTTCGGCAGCGTGTTCTCGTAACCGCCGTGCAGGTAGACCATCGGCTGGGCGCCGTCTTCGATCAGGTTGTTCTGGGCGTCGGACAGTTTATAGTTGACCGACACAACCGTGTTCTGGGCAATCTTCATTGCACTTCCTTTCGTGTGTAAGGTGCGGATTATATAGCCTTTGTACCATCTTTCCCCGATGGCTGCTGGTTATAATGGACCCATGCAAAAATTACAGCTCCTTGGCAATATCACGCCCGCCCAGTTCCTCCGCGACTACTGGCACAAGAAACCCCTCCTGATCCGTCAGGCCATTCCCGATTTCAAGCCGCTGCTCAAATTCGACAAACTCGCCGAGTTGGCGAAGCTCAACCACGTCGAGTCGCGCCTCGTGACCTTGACCGACAGCACTTGGGACATGCAGCACGGTCCGCTGGCCGAACTGCCGCCGCGCACGCAGCGCGAATGGACGATGCTCGTGCAGGGCGTCAACCTGCACGACCCGAAAGCCGATGCCCTGCTGCGCCAGTTCCGTTTCGTGCCGGACGCGCGCCTGGACGACCTGATGGTCAGCTATGCGACGGACGGCGGCGGCGTCGGCCCGCACTTCGATTCCTACGACGTGTTCCTGCTGCAGGCACAGGGCCGGCGCCGCTGGCGCATCGGCGCGCAGCAGGACCTGACGCTCGTCGAGGGCCTGCCGCTGAAGATCCTCGCGAACTTCGAACCGGAAGAAGAGTTCGTGCTGGAGCCGGGCGACATGCTGTACCTGCCGCCGCACTACGCGCACGACGGCGTGGCCGAAGGCGAATGCATGACGTATTCGATCGGCTTCCGCTCCCCGTCGTTCCAGGAACTGGGCGAAGCCTTCCTGCAATTCATGGCCGACTCGATCGACCTGCCGGGCCGCTACGCCGACCCGGGCCTGGCGCCTGCGAAGAACCCGGCCGAGATCCCGCGCGACATGCTGGCGACCGTCACCGAAGAACTCAACAAGGTGCGCTGGGACGAGGAAGACGTCACGATCTTCCTGGGTGAATACCTGTCCGAACCCAAGCACAACGTGTTCTTCACGCCGGTCGCGAAACCGCTGACGGTGGGCCGCTTCATGGAACAGGCCGCGAAGAAGGGCCTGAAACTGTCGCCCAAGACCTTGATGCTGTACCGCGGCAAGCACGTGTTCATCAATGGCGAATCGTTCGGCGTCGGGCGTGCGGACAAGGTCGTGCTGGACGTGCTCGCCAACGAGCGCGGCCTGGCAGGCAGCCTGCTGGAGCAGGCGTCCGACGACGTGCTGGATGCCCTGTACACCTGGTACCAGGACGGCTGGCTGGAGTTGGCCTGACCTTTGGACTGACCATGACCACGCCCGAGCTCTTGCCTTTCGATACCCGCGCCGCGTTCCAGGCCCACCTGGGCGACGTGCTGGCGCGGGCGCGGGCGACGCTCGTCATGTTCGACCCGGACTTCGCACTGTTCCGGCTGGGCGCGCCGGACGTCGACGCCATCCTGCGCCGCTTCCTGCACGCCGGCGGTCTGCTCCGTCTCGTCCTGCACGACCCTGCGCACCTCGAGCGGGAAGCGCGCTTCCTGCGCCTGCTCAAGGATTATGCCCATGCGATCGAATGCCGGCAAACGCCGCGCAGCCTGCGCGAACTGACGGATTCGTTCTGTATCGCGGACGACCGGCATATCGTGCGGCGCTTCCACAGCGCGCATTTGCGCGGCGAGGCAGCCCTTGATGCACCGCAACAAACCGAGCTGTCGCGCCTGCGTTTCGACGCCATATGGGCAGAATCCCAACCCAGCCTGCAAGCCAGTGTCACAGGACTGTAAATACTTGTTTTTGCTCGGTTCTCTAATGAGAGCTAGCGTACGGACAAGTTATGTTGTGTTGCAAGAAAATGAACATTGCCCGATCTGGCAACTGTTACGTCTTGACACGACTTTTCTATTGCGATTCAGTAAATTTGGCTATAATATCGGGTTAGGAAGGTTCCGTTGTCTGTAGGCACTTTTTCCAAAGTATACAAACAAGAGAATTCCTGACGAGCGATAATTACCGGTAATTATTCATCGCACCAACCTTTTGAATTAATTAAGGAAAAAACCATGAAAAAATCTCTGCTGATCGTTTCCCTGCTGGCTGTCGCCCTGGCTGCTTGCTCGAAGAAAGAAGAAGCTCCGGCTGCCCCGGCTGCTCCGGCTGCCGAGACCGCTGCTCCGGCTGCTCCGGCCGCTCCGGCTGCTGACGCTGCCGCTACCCCGGCTGCTCCGGCCGCTGCTGAAGCTGCTGCTTCGGCCGCTTCGGCTGCTGCTTCGGCTGCTTCGGCTGCTGCTGAAGCCGCTTCGGCTGCTGCTGCTCCGGCTGCTTCGAAGTAATTCGAATCATCGAAAAGAACCGGCCTGCGGGCCGGTTTTTTTTCGTCTATTGGTTTTGCGGGCATTTGATGGGCACGGGGCGCCCATCCTACGATATCGTATTGCCGTAGGGTGGGCACCCCGTGCCCACCCTGCATACCGCAAACAAAAAACCGGCCAGCGGCCGGTTTTTTGTTTGCGCGAAACGGGTTTATTTCAACTCGTCCGCCAGCAGCTTGAGGATCTTGGCCCCGGTCGGCGACGTCTCCGGCTTGCCGTCGTTCGTCTGGACCGTCACGTCCGACGCCGTCGCATTCGGCACGGCCGAGACGAGCACGCGGAACTTCTGCGCTTCCTTGTTCTTGTCGTCGCTGCCGAACAGCTTGCTGAAGAAGCCTTCCTTCTTGACTGCGTCCGGATCGACATAACGCACGAAGTAGATGCCTTGCACGCGGTCGCGGTCTTCCACGGTGAAGCCGACGCGGTCCAGCGCCAGGCCCACGCGGCGCCATGCGCGGTCGAAGCCTTCGTCGACGACGACCTTGTTGCCTTCCAGCCTGGCGTGCTGCGCTTCCAGCGGCGCATTGGTCACGAATGCCGTGGCTTCCTTGACCTTGGTACCGGTCAGCTGCGCCATCAGGCGGCTCAGGAATTCGGCTTCCAGTTCCGGATCGTTCGGACGCGCGGTCCAGGTCACGCTTTCCTTCTGCGGACCGGTCAGCACTTCCTCGGCGCCGCGGTGGCTGACATAGATCTCGGTCGAACCGTCCGGACGACGCTCGAGGCGCGTGCGGAACTTGTCGCGCTCGCCCGTGGAATACGCGGAATCGAAGACCTTGCCGATGGTGCGACGGAGGAAGTCCTGCGGGATCTTGGCGCGGTTCTCGGCCCAGTTGGTTTCCATGATGCCGGTCTGGGGCGACTCGGTCTCGACGGTAAAGCCCGAGTTGTGCCAGAACTCCAGCAGTTGCGGCCACAGCTGTTCCGGGGTTTCCTTGACCACGAGCCAGCGCTGGTTGCCGTTGCGCTCGATGCGGATGGTGTCAGTGGGCACTTGCCCGATCTGTTCGCCCGACGCGGCTGCAACGGCCGGCGCGGCGCCGCGCTGCTGCTGGAAACCCGACGCGGTGGCGACGCCGCGGCCATCCGGCACGGCATAGCGGTTGTCCTTCTGCAGTTGGGTCAGGTCCGGCGGAATGTCCAGCGGAGGCGCTTTCTTGGAAGCCTTGTAGTCCACCTTGTCCGATTCGAACACGGTCGTGCACGCGGCCAGGCTGAACGCGATGGCGGTCAGCGCCAGGGTACGGGCTGCGGTGGAGGTCATCATCTTGCGGTTCGTCATATCGTTAAAGCTGGTAATGCAGCAGGTTCGGGGACCGTTATCAAAGGACGCCGGATGCGCGCAGTGCGGCGCGTACCGTGTCGTGGTATTGCGCAGCCAGCGGCGCCAGCGGCAGGCGCAGGCCGGACGGGATCTTGCCCATCTCGGCCAGGGCCCACTTCACCGGGACCGGGTTCGGCTCGACGAACAGCTTGGCGTGCAGGTCCAGCACGCGGTTGTTGATCTCGACCGCGCGGGCGATCTGGCCGTTCATCGCGGCGTTGCACAGTTCGGCCATCGCGCGCGGGGCGACGTTCGCGGTCACCGAGATATTGCCGGCGCCGCCGGCGAACATCAGTGCCATCGCGGTCGGATCGTCGCCCGAGTACACGGCGAACGATTGCCCCTTGCCGGCGAACGAACGGTCGATGTCGCGCATCAGTTCGATGCCGCGGCCGAGGTTGCCGGTCGCGTCCTTGATACCGACGATGTTGTCGATGGCAGCCAGGCGCAGCACGGTCTCGTTGGCCATGTCGGCGACGGTACGACCCGGCACGTTGTACAGGATCACCGGCAGGTCGACGGCTTCGGCGATCGCCTTGAAGTGGCGATACATGCCTTCCTGCGACGGACGGTTGTAGTACGGGACCACCTGCAGCGAGGCATTCGCGCCGACATCCCTGGCGTGGCGGGTGAGCGCGATCGCTTCGGCGGTCGAATTGCCGCCCGTGCCGGCGATCACCGGGATGCGGCCGGCGACGTGGTCGACGGCCAGCTTGATCAGTTCGCAGTGTTCTTCCGGCGTCACCGTGGCCGACTCGCCGGTGGTACCGACGATGCAGATCGCGTCCGTACCTTCCGCCACGTGCCAGTCGAGCAGTTTGCGCAGGCTGTCCCTGTCCAAACTTCCATCCTCGAACATCGGCGTGACGATTGCTACTATGCTGCCCTTAATCATAATCAGTGGACTGTGCTTTTAATAAAGAATGGTCGATTGTAGCGGATAGCCCGTGGTTATGGTTCATTCCACACTAACTTAATGACTCATTTACAGCTCGGTTACAGCTCAGTTACAAGTGAAGCCGGGCGACGCCGGGATCGAATGCCGGACCGCCGGCGCATAACCGCTGCACGCGCGCAGTACGCGGCGCGTCGACGATGCCATCCTCGTACGCCAGCACACGCAAGCCATGGCGCAGCGCCACGTCCAGCAATTCGCCCGGCGCCAGCAGGAAGGCCGGATTGGACGGCTTGCCGAAGCGTTCGTTCCCCTGGGCGAAGGTCTCGTAGACGACGATGCCATCCGGCGCCAGCGCCTCTGCCAGGTGCGTGAACAGCGGCCGGTGCAGGTAGTTCGTCACGACGATGCCGGCGAAGCGGCCCGGCGCGAAGGGCCATGCACTCCCCTCTTCCTCAAGGTCATGGTGCAGGGTCGTGATGCCGGGACCGGCCGCCTGCACCAGCGCGGCGGCGTCGCGGTCGACGGCCAGCACGGGATGGCCGAGGGATGCCAGCAGGCGCGCGTGGCGCCCGCCGCCGCAGGCGAGGTCCAGCACCTCGCCCGGCGGGATCGCGGGAGCCCAGCGCGCGACCCAGGCCGATGGATTGTCGCTCGCGCCGTGCATCGTCACGAGTACGGTCACGAATACGACAAGCCCATGACTTCGCGCACGTCGCGCATCGTCTCCTGCGCCAGCTTGCGGGCCTTCTCGCAGCCGTCGGCGACGATGGCGCGCACGAGCGACGGGTCGTCCAGGTATTGCTGGGCACGTTCGTGCATCGGTTCCTGCTCGGCCAGCACGGCTTCCACGACGGGCTGCTTGCACTCGAGGCAGCCGATGCCGGCGCTCGTGCAGCCCTTCATGACCCATTCTTTCGTGTTCGGGTCGGAATACACTTCGTGCAACTGCCACACGGGGCACTTCAGCGGGTCGCCCGGATCGCTGCGGCGCACGCGCGCGGGGTCGGTCGGCATCGTGCGGATCTTCTTCGTCACGGAGGCCGGATCCTCGCGCAGCGAGATCGAATTGCCATAGCTCTTGGACATCTTGCGGCCATCGAGGCCCGGCAGGCGCGACGCCTCCGTCAGTTTCACCTGCGGCTCGACGAGGATGATCTTGCGGCTGCCTTCGAGGTAGCCGAACAGGCGCTCGCGGTCGATGTTCGACAGGCTGCCCACCTCGTTCAGCATGGCCTGCGCCTGTTCCAGTGCCGCCTCGTCGCCGTCCTGCTGGAATGCGGTGCGCAGCTCCGTGTACAGCCTCGCGCGCTTGCTGCCCAGCTTCTTCACGGCCTCCAGCGCCTTCTGCTCGAAGCCAGGCTCCTTGCCGTACAGGTGGTTGAAGCGCCGCGCGATCTCCCGCATCATCTCGATGTGCGGGACCTGGTCCTCGCCGACCGGCACCTGCGTGGCGCGGTAGATCAGCACGTCGGCGGCCTGCAGCAGCGGGTAGCCGAGGAAGCCGTAGGTGGCGAGATCGCGGTTGGACAGGTTCTCGATCTGGTCCTTGTACGTCGGCACGCGCTCGAGCCAGCCGAGCGGCGTGGCCATCGACAGCAGCAGGTGCAGTTCCGCGTGCTCGGGCACTTTCGACTGGATGAAGATCGTGGCCTGGGCCGGATCGATGCCGGCCGCGAGCCAGTCGATCACCATGTCCCAGGTACTCTTCTCGATGATCGTCGGGTCGTCGTAGTGCGTGGTCAGCGCGTGCCAGTCGGCCACGAAGAACAGGCAAGGCAGTTCGGACTGCATGCGGATCCAGTTCTTCAGGGCCCCGTGGTAGTGGCCAAGGTGCATCAGCCCGGTCGGGCGCATGCCGGAAACGACACGGTCGGGAAACATAGCGGTATCAGGTCAGGAGTAGGAACAGGGGAACAAGGATCAGGTGCAGCAGCCGGTCCGCGATCATGCCGACGTAGTACAGCCACGGGCCGATCGCATGCAGGAAGATCAGGGCCAGCAGGATGATGAAGCCGTACGGCTCCAGGCGCGCGTAAGTGAACGCGGCCTTGTGCGGCAGGAGGCTGAACACGACGCGGCCGCCGTCCATCGACGGGATCGGCAGCAGGTTGAAGGCCATCAGCCACAGGTTGGTCTGCACGCCGGCCTTGGCCACGAGGTGCGGGAAGTCTTCCTGCACGCCGAAATACTGCAGGAAGATCGCGATCACGTACCACATCAGGGCCATCACGAAGTTCGCGGCCGGACCGGACAGCGCGACCCAGGCCATGTCCCGCTTCGGGTGGCGCATCTGGCCGTAGTTCAGGGGCAGCGGCTTCGCATAGCCGAACACGAAGCCGGACATCAGGTACATCACCGCCGGAATGACGATGGTGCCGATCGGATCGATGTGAGCCAGGGGATTGAAAGTGGTACGCCCGGCGGCGTGGGCGGTATTGTCCCCGAAGCGCCTGGCGACGAACGCCTGGGCGGCATCGTGCATCGTGAGCGCAAAGAGGACCGGCAGTGCATACACTGCCAGGTTGCGTATGAGTTCATCCATAAATTGCGATTCTATCAGAGCGCGCGACCGGGGCGGCCGCGGGCGCTACAGGCCGAAGGCGGCCGGGTCGCCGCGGCCCGCGCGCACGAGTTCCGCCTCGGGCCCGGTGAGGTCGACGATGGTGGTGGGCTCGAGAGTGCCGGCGCCGCCGTCGATCACCAGTTCGATCTGCCGGTCGAGGCGGTCGCGCACCTCGTCCGGATCGGACAGCATGTGCTCGTCGCCAGGCAGCTGAAGGGTGGTGCCGATCAGCGCTTCGCCCAGTTCGTCCAGCAGCGCCAGCAGGATGGCGTTTTCCGGCACGCGGATGCCGATCGTCTTGCGTGACGGGTGCGAAAGACGCCGCGGCACCTCCTTCGTCGCTTCCAGGATCACGGTGTACGGCCCCGGCGTGACGGCCTTCAGCTGGCGGTACTGGCGGTTGTCGACGCGCGCGTAGGTGGCGATCTCGGACAGGTCGCGCACGAGCAGGGTGAGGTGGTGCTTCTCGTCGATGCCGCGGATGCGCCGCAGTTTCTCGACGGCGGACTTGTCGTCCAGGCGGCATACGAGTGCATAGGCGGAGTCGGTCGGCACGGCGACGATGCCGCCCGACTGGATGATCTGGGCGGCCTGGCGGATCAGCCGCGCCTGCGGATTCTGCGGATGGACTTCGAAGTACTGGGTCATCGTACGAATCCCGTCTGGCGCAGGGCCTGCAGCGCCGCGATGCGCTCTTCCATCGGCGGGTGCGACGCGAACAGCGCGCCCCAGCCGCTGCCATGGCCGGAAATGCCGGACGCCGCCATCGACTGCGGCAACGCGCCCGGCTGCATGCCGGCCAGGCGCGCCAGTGCATGCTGCATCGGCAGCGGGCTGCCCAGCAGTTGGGCCGAGCCGGCGTCGGCGCGGAACTCGCGCTGGCGCGAGAACCAGGCGACGATGATCGAGGCGACGATGCCGAACACGATCTCGCACACGAACACGGTGATGGCATAGCCGATGCCGGGACCGCGCTCGTCGTTCCCGCGCCGGAACACGACGTTGTCGACGAAGAAGCCGACGACGCGCGCGAGGAACACGACGAACGTGTTGACGACGCCCTGGATCAGCGTGAGCGTGACCATGTCGCCGTTGGCCACGTGCGCGATCTCGTGGCCCAGCACGGCTTCGACCTCTTCGCGGTTCATGTTGGCGAGCAGGCCGGTGGACACGGCGACGAGCGCGGAATTTTTGAAGGCCCCCGTGGCAAAAGCGTTCGGCTCGCCGTCGTACACGGCCACTTCCGGCATGGCGATGCCGGCGCGCTGCGCGAGGTTGCCGACGGTGTTCATGAGCCAGGCCTCGGTGGCGTTGGCCGGCTGCCCGATGACGCGCGCACCGGTCGACATCCTGGCCATCGGTTTGCTCATCAGCAGGGAAATGATGGAGCCGGTAAAGCCGACGACGAGCGAGAACACGAGCAGCGCCCCGACATTGATCCCGGCTCCGCCGACGGGACGTCCGACGCCGAGCACGTTCAGCACGATCGACAGCACGAGCACCACGGCGAGGTTGGTGGCGAGGAACAGCAATATGCGCTTCATGGGGAGAGCCTCCGGCCTGGTTACGTAGGGTGGACACGGGGTGCCCACCCTACGATTCGTTCGATATCAGTCGGACAATATGACGGCAAGATGCCGAAATTTCAAGCGTCGCGGCTCAAAACCAGTCGTGCCACACCGGCGTCACGCCGCCCGGCAACGGCGGCAGCTCGCCGAACTCCACCCTCGCCTCCCCCGGCGCATGGAAATCCGTCCCGCGCGAGGCGAGGAAGCCGTAGCGCCGCGCCACCTCCGCGTACGTGGCGTACTGGTCCGGCGTATGGCTGCCCGTGACGACCTCGATGGCATTGCCGCCAAGCTGTTTGAACTCGTCGAACAGCGCGCCCTCGGCCGTCGCGTCGAAGCGGTAGCGCCCCGGGTGTGCGATCACGGGGATGCCGCCGGCGGCGCGGATCCAGCCCATCGCGTCCGGCAAGGTGGCCCACCGGTGCGGGACGTAGCCCGGCTTGCCTTCGGTCAGATAGCGGCGGAACACTTCGGACGTCGTGGCGCATACGCCGAGCTCGCACAGGTAGCGTGCGAAATGCGTGCGCGACAGCAGGTCGGGGTTGCCGACATACTTGAGCGCGCCTTCGTAGGCGTTCGGGATACCGGCCTTGTCCAGCTGCGCGGCGATCTCGCGCCCGCGGTTGTCGCGTCCGTGGCGCGTGGCGGCCAGGCCCTGCACGAGCGTGGGATCGTCTTCGTCGACCTGCAGGCCGACGAGGTGCACGGTCTCGCTGGCCCACGTCACGGAAATCTCCACGCCGGCCACGAAACGCATGCCCAGTGCCGTCGCCTCTGCCCGCGCGGCCTTGATGCCGCCGACCTCGTCATGGTCGGTCAGCGCCCACACGTCGACGCCACCCTTGCGGGCATAGGCCGCCACGGCGGCGGGTGCGAGCACGCCGTCGGAGACGTTGGAGTGGCAGTGGAGGTCGACTTTCATGGGTAAGATCCGGACGTCAATGTCTGTTCGAATTAACATTGTACGCGGTTCGCCTTGGATGCAAATGGTGGGCTCGGGGAGCCCACCCTACGGCCCCGCATCGTAGGGTGGGCACCCTGTGCCCACCAAATGCCCGCGTTACGTTGACGCAGCCAAAAACTCTTCGATCATTTGGGCAAGTTTCTCGGGCTGGTCGTGGTGCAGCATATGCCCGGCCTCCGGCATCATGCGCGGCGTGACGTTCGCCAGCTGGGCCAGGCGCCGGTCGACCTCGTGGCGGGCTTCTTCCTTCGGCCCCATCCAGCGCCACATGTCCGTGTGCGCCGCCTCGACCCACAGCACGGGCGCCGTGATGCGGCGCCAGCACGCGAGCACCTCTTCCACCTGGTACAGCAGCGGCCCCGTCATCTTGTGCGCCGGGTCGCCGAGGATTTCCCACTCGCCCCGGTCGTTCTGCGCAGCCCAGTGCTGCGCCAGGAAGGCGGCGCGGTCGGCCGGCAGCCGGGGATTGGTCTTTTGCAGGCGCGCCGCCACCTCTTCCTGGCTGGCGTAGCCGCGCATGACGGGCGGCGCCTTCACCTCGTCCAGCCAGCGGGCGTAGCGGCCGGGAGCCTGTTCGGCACGCGTGGCCGGCAGGCCGAAACCTTCCAGGTTGATGAGCTTTGCGATGCGCTCGGGTCGCACGCCCGCATACACGCTGACGATGTTGCCGCCCATGCTGTGCCCGAGCAGGTTGACGGGTTCTCCCGGCGCGTAATGGTCGAGGATGGCTTCGAGGTCGGCGAAATAGTCGGGGAACCAGTAGGTGTCGTTGCCCGAACGTTCGGTCAGGCCGAAGCCGCGCCAGTCATGCGCGATCACGTGCCAGTCGCCCTGCAACGCGTCGACGACGAACTGGAACGAGGCCGACATGTCCATCCAGCCGTGCGCCATGAACAGCTTGGGGCTGCCTAAGCGGCCCCAGTGGCGGACATGCGTGCGCAGGCCACGGATGTCGAGAAATTCGGAGCGGGACGGTGTCATGGCGGTTCCTGTCTGGATTGAATTAGTACGATCGTTCGCATTATAGGCATGAAGCTTGTTTTTCCGCTGGTCAGCCCCATTTGCGTAAAATACGGCCATCTCAACCTTCCGCGAGCATGCCATGGCGATTTACCAGTTGGGCGAGTATGCGCCCGAGATCGATCCCTCGGCGTATGTCGCCGATTCCGCGAACCTGATCGGCAAGGTGACGATCGAGGCCGACGCCTCGGTGTGGTTCGGGGTGACGATCCGCGGCGACAACGAGCGCATCACGATCGGTGCGGGCAGCAATGTGCAGGAAGGCACGGTGATGCACACGGACATGGGCTTTCCGCTCGTACTCGGCAAGAACGTCACCGTCGGCCACCAGGCGATGCTGCACGGCTGCACCGTCGGCGACGGCGCGCTGATCGGCATCCAGGCCGTGGTGCTGAACGGCGCGAAGATCGGCAAGGGCTGCCTCGTGGGGGCCGGCGCCGTCGTCACCGAAGGCAAGGAATTCCCGGACCACTCGCTGATCCTGGGCGCGCCGGCCAAGGTGGTGCGCACGCTCACGGAAGACGACCTGCTCCGCCTGCAGGGCAATGCCGCCAGCTACGTGGAACGCGGCAAACGCTTCAAGGCGGAGCTCAAGAAAATCGGATAAAGAATGACGACTGATACCAGCAAGGACACCCTCCAGAAATTCATCTTCGACAACGCGGCCGTACGTGGCGAGCTCGTCGAGATTTCCAACGCGTGGCGCGAGATCCAGTCGCGCCACGTCTATCCGAAGGCGGTGCGCGCCTTGCTGGGCGAAATGGTCGCCGCGGCGGCGCTGCTGTCCGCGAACCTCAAGTTCGACGGCTCGATCGTGATGCAGATCCACGGCGACGGCCCGGTGAAGCTGCTCGTCGTCGAATGCGACGCGAAACTGCAGCTGCGCGCCACCGCCAAGCTGCGCGAAGGCGCCGAGGTGCCGGACCACGCATCGGTGGTGCAGCTGCTGAACCAGAACGGCCGTGGCCGCTTCGTGATCACGCTCGACCCGCAGGACAAGGTGCCGGGCCAGCAGCCCTACCAGGGCGTCGTGCCGCTCGTGGGCGAGGATATCGCGACCGTCATCGAGAACTACATGCTGCGCTCGGAACAGATGGACACCAAGCTGTGGCTGGCGGCCGACGAACACGTCGCGCGCGGCCTGCTGCTGCAAAAGCTGCCGCGCAACAGCGGCGTCAAAGGCCAGGTCACCCAGGCCAGCGAGGAGGAAGACGTCGAGACGTGGACCCGCGCCGTCATGCTGGGCCAGACGCTGAAGCAGGAAGAACTGCTGACGACGGACGTGGAAACGCTGCTCAGGCGCCTGTTCTGGGAAGAGACGATCCGTGTGTTCGACCCGCTGCATCCGGAATTCCACTGCTCGTGCTCGCGCGAGAAAGTGGCCAACATGCTGAAGATGCTGGGTCAGAAGGAAGTCGAGGCCGCCCTGCATGACCTGGGCGAGCTGGGCATCAACTGCGACTTCTGCGGCAAGCACTACGGCTTCGACGCCGTCGACTGCGCGCAGCTGTTTGCCAGTGAGACGACGGCCGATGCCGTGGCGCCGGCCTCCAGTGTCAAGCACTGAGCCGGGATAGGGAGCACCATTGATGTTCCCTATCGATTTAATTGAAAATATAAACAACAACTATGAATCCATCCTGTTAAGCTGTCATACATGACAAGCCAACAGGAGGATTCCATGAGCAACATCAATATCGGCATCAGTACGGAAGACCGCGCCCGCATCGCCGACGCGTTGTCGCGTGTCCTGGCGGACAGCTACATGCTGTACCTGAAAACCCACAACTTCCACTGGAACGTGACGGGGCCAATGTTCCAGACGCTGCACATCATGTTCATGGAACAGTACACGGAACTGTGGAACGCGCTGGACAACATCGCCGAACGCATCCGCGCGCTAGGCCATTTCGCGCCAGGCACTTATGCCCGCTTCGTCGAACTGTCGTCGATCAAGGAAGAACCCGGCGTGCCGAACGCGCAGGAAATGATCCGCCAGCTCGTCGACGGCCAGGAGGCGCTGATCCGCACCGTGCGCGAAGCGTTCAGGGTTGCCGACGAAGCGAGCGACCAGCCGAGCGCCGGCATGCTGAGCGACCGCATGGAAATCCACGAAAAGAATGCGTGGATGCTTCGTTCGTTCCTGGAAAACGGCCAGGGCGCCTGATCCTGCAGTCGTCGGGCCCCGGCCGGTGGTCGTTCAGTTAACACCGAGCTGTAGGGTGCCCATGCGGACGTACGCAGCTCGCATACGTCCGCGTGGGCGGAGGCCGCCCACCCTACTGCTGCGACAACGTTGTGAGAACGACGCGATGCGGCATCGTCCGGATTGTTGATCGGAAGTCATCATCGGGCTTTGTCGGAATTTCCTGATTCCGCGCCTTGCTGAAGTTCAACTTGCGCGTGGTCAATTGGCATAAATCAACGCCGCGTTTCAATGAGCTCCAGTGTACGAACGCGTGCACTTGTTACCGGGATTGTGTCGCATTTTTGCCCCCATTCCGCAAACTCTGGAGGATCCGGATGAAACCAGTACGTGCCCAGGAAACAGCCATCGACAGTGATACAGACGCAACCGTTGCCGCAGCCACGCCGCAGGGAATCGGCGTGCCTCGCAAGGTGATCGCCCGTTATCCGATCGCGACGATCGGCTCGCGCACCCGCCGTGGTGGCGAAGTCGTGCTCGCCGGCCAGGGCGAGCCGGCGGACGATTTCCGCATCGCCTGCGTGGGCGACCGCGTGCGCTACCCGGACGGCAGCGAGAGCGTGATCGTGTCCGGCGCAGGCCATGCGTCGACCTATGCGAACCGGCCGATCGCCCTCGTCGGCAGCCATATCGCGAACGGCGACCGCATCGTCGCGCGCGCGCAAAGCATCGGCGAGATCGTCGTCATGGAAGGAGAGCCGATTCCCGGCCTGCTGGAGCCGGGCTATGCGCCGCCCGCCGGCATGGGCGCCGCGGCCTGACGCGCGCGGAGGCCGGGATGCACGCGGCCGCCGGCGTGCGTCGCTGCACGGGGGTATTGCGGCAACGCACGCCGGCGGCGCGGTCAACGTCGTGAAATCAGTTAGGAGCTCGACTCTGGTCGAACCAAATGTGGGTAGATGTGTCCAATCGTGATCATTGAAAGCACCATGGGAATCGGGCAGGCCGCCAGACTGCTGGGGACTACGGTCATGACTCTGCAGCGCTGGGAGCGCGAGGGACGGCTTATCCCGACGGCGCGCGCCGCCAGCAACCGGCGCCGTTACACCCAACTTGATGCTCGGATGTGTTGATAGGTGCGCCGACCGCGCACGTGCTCCGACGACACCCGGAACTTGTTCAGCGGGCTTTGGTCCAACGCCCTACTGAACGGAATCCACGATCGTGCTCCTTTCCCACCACATCCGCCTCGACACGACGCCTGCGCAGCGCGACTATTTCGCGCGCGCGGCCGGTACCGCCCGGCGCGTCTGGAACTGGGCGCTCGCCGAGTGGAACCGCCAGGTCGCTGCCGGCCAGAAACCAAATGCGATGGCACTGAAGAAGCAGTTCAACGGCATCAAGTATTCAGATCCTGACTGGCTGGACGACGACGGCCAGCCCTGGCTGCGCACAATCCACCGCGACGCCCACGCGCAACCCTTCGCGAACCTGGCAAAAGCGTGGTCCCGCTACTTCAATCAGCGCCGCACAGGCAAACAGGCACACCGGCCGCGTTTCAAGAAAAAAGGGCGGTGTCGCGATGCGTTCTATATTGCAAACGATAAATTCCGGATCGAAGGGATGGAGGCAGTGTTGCCGAAAGTCGGGCGCGTGCAAATGCGCGAGCATCTGCGTTGGCACGGCAGGATCATGGGGGCAAGTGTCGGGCGCCAGGCCGATCGCTGGTATCTGGCGGTGCAGGTCGAGGTGCCTGATCACGTTGCGCGCCTGTACCGTACGGGCGACGGTGTCACCGGCGTCGACCTGGGCGTGAGCGCGGCCGCCACCCTGTCGAACGGCGAGAAGATCGCGGCACCGCGCCCACTCGCTGCGGCGCTGCGGCGCCTGCGCATCCGCTCAAGGCGCCAGTCGCGCAAGCTGGAGGCGGCCAGGAAAGCTGTCGGCATCAAGGGACCGATCCCGAAAGGCACACGACTGCCGGAATCGAAGAACCGGACGTGTGGCGCCCGCGCGCTGGCGCGGCTGCACGCGCGCATTGCCCACGTGCGTGCGGACTTCATGCACAAGCTGACTACGCGGTTGTGCCGCGAAAATCAAACTGTCGTGATCGAGGACCTGAACGTGCGCGGGATGCTGGCCAATGCCCGTCTGGCGCGTGCGATCAGCGACGTCGGCTTTTATGAGTTCAGGCGCCAGCTGCAATACAAGGCTACGCGCTATGGCACACAACTCCTGCTGGCGGACCGTTGGTATCCGTCGAGCAAGCTGTGTTCGGCGTGCGGCGACCAATACGCCGCGTTGGGTCTGTGCGAACGCACCTGGACCTGCGCCGCGTGCGGCGCGCATCATGACCGCGACGTGAACGCAGCGATCAATCTGCAACGGCTCGCATCCGGCGCCCTCGCGGCGCAAAATGCGCTACCCGTGGCGAGTCCGGCGACGACGCCGGGCACTGCCGCCGGCGACGGGCCGGCGGGAGGCGGGAAAGTCACGCCTGCCAGGCACGAGCATGGTCAGCAGGACGGCTCGGGACAGGAAGAGAACGCTGCACACTTGTGCGCACGTTTTCGATAGCAGCGCCGCCCGCCGGACGGCGCAGGTCGATGACCTTCATGATGGACAACGGCGGTATCGAGGCGATCTCGCCGACGCCAAGCGCGATATTTAGCTATGCCGCTAACTGTTTTGAATATCGAAGTCCTTCAACTCTACTCCGAATGTTTGTTTAAAACTCCTATTTGCCCAGGCATCAGCATGCTCTTGGGAGTAATCTGGGGATATCCACTCATAATTACAAACAAAAGGTCCATCCCTAAGAATCCACTGATGAGTTAAATCATAAAGTGCCATTGTGCCATAAAAATTTTCAAACATAGTTTGAATTTTATGCTCTTCGCGATCAGGCCATTTTCTAGGATAAACCCCCGGCTTATCCCCGCGATCCGTGAACAAAGAAAGATGACGCAACCAAAGCTTAGCGGCTTCGTCGCTCACTTTCTCACCCGCCATCCAAACACCTGGCCAACAAAAGAACTCTGGCCTTTCAAGCTTATCCAAGCAAAAAGAAATATAATGAGAGAAGAAAACCCTAATAGGAAGATTTCCCAAATCGTAGTCAAACGTCTTATACTCTTCCATCAACACCTTTAGACCCGGCGATGTTTCGATCCAATCTCTAACCGCTTGCAACGCCAAGAATGGATGATCGTAATCCACGCGATCAGTTAATATTCTCGATATCTCCACATATTCATCACGACTGTACGACTTAAGCATTTTTTTAAGTTGAGGAAGCTGCTCAACTGCCAAGGACAGCCGAGTAAATCGCGCACCAACATCAACATCGCGAATGAAATTCTCAAATATTTCAATATCAAGTGGAAAGCCACGAGTGGGATTAATAGCAAGATCGCAAATTAACAGAAACAATCCAACTATCGGATCTTCCAAATCATTCGGCCAATCAGATCCGGATAGCTTTAAAAATACCTCGAATGCTTCAACATATATACCTTCCAAATATCCCATTTGACGCCATTCATCACATGATGGCGATCTCTTAAACGTGTTATTCAGAAATTGTAATTGAATGAAACGAGCCTGCCCTTCATAAATAGCGTGAAGACCAACTGGAGCCACTCTAAGCGGGGAACGCCAATAAAATCCTTCATGCCTATTGCGATTAAGCCTTAAGAATTCCGCATCCCATTTTCTTGCATCAGGCAACACGCAGAGTTCAGGATCCATAGACGCAGACAAGAGACCGATAAGTTGACCATATGAAATATGGTAACTATGCCCTACCGATTCGAAGTGTTTTTGCTTTACGAGCAAGGGGCCGCTCTTTTGGGGATTGAGAGCAAAGATTCTATAGTATTCTACATCTAAGGCGTTATTTACAACGACATTAGCCTTAGCCAACTTAACTTGCGCCGCAGCCCCTTCCCTTACTAAGGTCTCATCCGCCCATCTCTTTAACGACTTCTTCAGGCCGAATTGATCAATTACCGCCCGAAGATCCTCCAAATTCGCATGAGTCTGGGCCAGATAACTTAAACTAAACAACAATCCCGATGACGACCCAACATGTTGCCACCAATGCACTGTTTCATGAAGATAGGTCGAATAGGCCTGCAAAACCTCTCCGGACAACTGACTTCCTTGATAGACACCATTTCCTATAGAATCAAGAAGCTCGTGGTTACGCGGACTTAGTCTAAGAACAAATTTAAGGGTTTCATACATTCCGTGCGCGTTTAGCACGGCCTCAAACTTAGGAGATACGCCGATACCATTATCTCTAGGATTCAACAAATCCTCTTGAGGCTCTAGATCCCAGAACTTGCCGACATTCGACGTACTCATGAAGTCCTCTGAAAAAAGATAAAACGCTCGGCTTAACTGAGCCGGCCTCAACATTAAGTCGAGTCTATCTAATTGTTATTGGAAAAGCCAATAGGCATATGCAGGTCGATGACCTTCATGATGGACAACAGCGTGTCGAGGCCGATCTCGCCGGCAACCAGCGCATCGGCCAGTTGGGCGCGCGGCAGGCCGGCGGCGGCGGCCAGGTGCGCGAGGCCTTCCGAGCGCGCGACGAGCGCGAGGGCCTGTACCATCGTATCGGGGTCGCCGGCGTCGAAGGCGGCGGCGAGATAGCCGGCGACGGCTTCGAGTGTATCGAGTGACGGGGAATCCGGATCGGACATGGTCAATCCTCGGCCGGCTTGAGTGCGGCCTTCCTGGCCTTGGGCGGAGGAGCGGGTGGCGGTTCCGTCATCATGACGGCCGGCTTCTCGTCCTTACGCAGCACCTGCACGAAGATCTCGTTCGACTTGATCATGCCCAGTTCGTAGCGCGCACGTTCCTCGACGGCGCCGAGGCCATCCTTCAGGTCGCGCACTTCCGATTCGAGCTTGGCGTTGCGCGCCTTCAGTTGCTCGGTCCTGGCACGGGTCGCGGCCACCTGGGATTCCAGGTCGGCGACGGTGAGCCAGCCGCCCTTCCCCAGCCACAGGGGATACTGGATCAGCAGCAGCAGGGCCGCCAGGGCAAGGGTGATGAGGCGCATGGTGAAAACGGCTGGGCGAACATGAACACGGTCCGGAAAACCCGGACCGTGTTCATACTACTGGATTACTTCAGATTGTAGAAGGCGTCGCGACCCGGGTAGCTGGCGATGTCGCCCAGATCTTCCTCGATGCGCAGCAGCTGGTTGTATTTTGCCATGCGGTCCGAACGCGACAGCGAGCCCGTCTTGATCTGCAGGGCGTTCATGCCCACGGCGATGTCGGCGATGGTCGAGTCTTCGGTCTCGCCCGAACGGTGCGAGATCACGGCCGTGTAGCCGGCGCGCTTGGCCATCTCGATGGCGGCGAAGGTCTCGGTCAGCGTGCCGATCTGGTTGATCTTGATCAGGATCGAGTTGGCGACGCCCTTCTGGATGCCTTCCTTCAGGATCTTGGTGTTGGTGACGAACAGGTCGTCGCCCACCAGCTGGACGCGCTTGCCCAGGGCGGCGGTCAGCGTTGCCCAACCTTCCCAGTCGCCTTCGGCCATGGCGTCCTCGATCGAGACGATCGGGTATTTATCGCACCACGTGGCCAGCATGTTGGTGAAGTCCTGCGCCGACAGTTGCAGGCCGCCTTCGCCTTCCAGCACGTACTTGCCGTCCTTGTAGAACTCGCTGGCGGCGCAGTCCAGGCCGATCGCGATGTCCTGGCCGGCCACATAGCCGGCCTGCTCGATGGCTTGCATGATCAGCTTGATGGCTTCTTCATGGTTCGCGACGGACGGGGCGAAACCGCCTTCGTCGCCGACGGCCGTGTTCAGGCCCTTGCTGTGCAGGATCTTCTTCAGCGTGTGGAACACCTCGGCGCCATAGCGCACGGCTTCCTTGAACGACGGGGCGCCGACCGGGATGATCATGAATTCCTGGATGTCCAGGTTGTTGTCGGCGTGCGCGCCGCCGTTGATGACGTTCATCATCGGCACCGGCATCTGCATCGCGCCCGAACCGCCGAAGTAGCGGTACAGC
This sequence comes from Massilia sp. P2_C2, assembly GCF_056404615.1. Lineage (NCBI taxonomy): Bacteria > Pseudomonadati > Pseudomonadota > Betaproteobacteria > Burkholderiales > Oxalobacteraceae > Massilia > Massilia sp. P2_C2. The sequence continues at coordinate 26,537 of NZ_JBFUDR010000056.1, forward strand.
GGCAGGCCGGCTTCTTCCGCGGCGGCCTTGGCGACGGCCATCGAGACGGCCAGCATCGCGTTCGCGCCCAGGCGGCTCTTGTTCTCGGTGCCGTCCAGGTCGATCAGGGTGCGGTCCAGGAATGCCTGTTCGTTGGCATCCAGGCCCATGATGGCTTCGCTGATTTCGGTGTTGATGTTTTCGCAGGCCTGCAGCACGCCCTTGCCGAAGTAACGCTTCGGATCGCCGTCACGCAATTCGATGGCTTCGCGCGAACCGGTCGAGGCGCCCGACGGGACGGCAGCACGGCCCATCACGCCGGATTCCAGCAGCACATCGCACTCGACGGTCGGATTGCCGCGCGAGTCGATGATTTCGCGGCCGATGATATCAACGATAGCACTCATGGTTGTCTATTCTCCAGTAAGTAAAATTTGCCTAAGCATGGAGCGGGCGCCGAGCCGCATGGCGCTCCGCTTGCATCGCCCCGCCTAGCCGGGGCGACGTTGGTGAATCAGCCGGATCCGGAGCCCCCTGGTACACCCGAGCTCCGCTCCTGATCAGTCGGGGTCAGAGCCCACCCGTAAAATTCGGGCTCTGACCCCGATTTGATTTTTAGCTAGTCGGGGTCAGAGCCCACCCGTGAAATTCGGGCTCTGACCCCGAATATCAAGAGAAATCGGACTCGATAAAGCCGGCCTTCTTGAC
>NZ_JBFUDR010000057.1:0-27072 GCF_056404615.1 Massilia sp. P2_C2
ACTCGGGCGTTTTGACATCCACGGTGTGAGTGCCAGAAGCAACCATGAACAAAAATTACCTTTTTTCGCCCAAGAAATACTAAATCCGGGCGCCCCGGAAGTTTGGACACATGTAATCGGTATCGGAATCCGGCGTTATGGATCAGGCGTCGCACGAACAGCTCAGGGCGCGTGTCCTTGTTCCGGACCCGCGACATGATTTCGCTACGCCTGGCGACACTGACGGTGTCAACCATCTCCCCTCCCCTGTGAGGCTCGCTATCACAAGAAGCTTCCGTTAATATTGTTACAGCTCAACGGATACTAGTCTTCTAGTTGGGGGAAGACGACGATTTTTAAAGGTTTGCTGGCGCACTTCCAACTTGGACTGCTGTACAAATGTACAGTAAAATGTCAACAGCCTACATTTTAAGCAGAGCCGGCATTTTATCTTTCTGTTAAGTGTCGACTGGCTCCGACCGCTTTCAATTGCCATTTTCGCAACAAACTATGACGATTAACTCGATTGAACTATTTGCTGGCGCCGGAGGACTGGCTCTCGGGTTTTCCGGTCACGATGTGATTCACAAAGCGGTGGTGGAGTGGAACACGCACGCCTGCAACACTATTCGTTTAAACAAAAAAGAAAATGTAGATCCCGTGGCCCATTGGCCGGATGTCACGGAAGGAGACGTACGGCGGTTCGATTATGCGGATTTCAAAGATATTGATCTGATCACCGGAGGGCCACCTTGCCAGCCGTTTTCTCTCGGGGGAAAACACGGGGGGTTTCTGGATGTTCGTGACATGTTTCCCCAAGCGATCAGAGCCGTACGCGAGACCAGCCCACGCGCTTTCGTATTTGAAAATGTCCAAGGCTTGACCCGAACAGCCTTCAAGGATTATTTCGACTATATTCTTCTGCAGCTGGAGTTCCCCTCATTCGAGGCGGATGCCACAGAAGAATGGTCGACGCACCTCGACAGGCTTCGTCAGCACAAATCATCGGGAGCATTACGCGAATATCGAGTCAAGTGGAAATTGGTGAACGCGGCCAACTATGGCGTCCCGCAAAAACGCATGCGGGTTTTTATTGTCGGGTTCCGCGCCGACCTTGGAATCGATTTTGAATTCCCGGAAGAAACCCATAGCCAACATTCTTTACTGTTAACGCAATGGGAGTCTGGTGATTATTGGCAGCGGCACCAAGTGGCCAAACGCGATCAACCAGTGCGACCGGCTGGGATTGAGCGCGTTCTCGACGCGATAAAAAAAAGGCAGACCGCGAATCAACTTACGCCATGGATGACGGTGCGCGATGCGATTTCCGATCTTCCAGATCCGGAAACCGATCCGCAAGCATCGCTGATTCAAGCACACAAATTCCAACCCGGCGCTCGTATTTACCCCGGACACACGGGCAGTCCTCTGGACGAACCTGCCAAAGCATTGAAAGCCGGCGACCATGGCGTGCCCGGCGGGGAAAACATGTTGCGCCGGCCTAACGGCACCGTGCGATATTTCACCGTCCGCGAATCCRCACGCATCCAAACATTCCCGGACAATTTCATTTTCCAAGGCTCGTGGACTGAAGTCATGCGTCAATTAGGTAATGCGGTACCAGTCCGACTGGCTTCTGTCATGGCTGAACGCGTCTGCGACTACTTGAAGGCCGCCGAGCAACAAACGCTTGATCTTGCCGCTTAACCCAATATGGGATCGATTTCGATTCCATATGGATAGCGTTTGTTCGTCTTGTAGAGCACCATGCCATAACTGATGATCGCACCCCGCCAGCCATCGCCGAGATGCGTGACGATTGCTTGAAGCAAGTCATTTGCCACATGATTGACGGACTGTAAGTGAATCGTGCTCAGCTGAACACTCGCGGGAACGTCGTATCGGAAAACGTATGGCAATTGAAACTTCATCCTGGCAAGAAGGTGTCCAAGTTGAATGCTTCCCTCAAGGTCCAATTCAATTTCAACGGGATAGTCCTCGATAATGGGATGCTGTTGATCGAACTTGCCAGGCTTCGTGGTGTCCCGCTCTTTCCCGGGGTCCTTCGGCCCAAACCCTGCGCCGTTCCACATGTCTGAATACTGCGTCTTGAATAAACCAATCAAGATATCTTCATTGGCAGCGGTGCTCATGCTTTGATCGAGTAGCAAAACCTTGTAAGTAAGCTTTTCGAGATCAATGTGACGACGACCACGTAGTTTAGTAAGATGCTGCGTCAGGCGATCTTTGACGTTATTTGCTTTACCGATATAACGGGGCTGCCCGTCATAAATCAGCAGATAAACCCCTTGGGCGGAACGGACTTCGGCCTGAAAGTCCTGTAATCGGCGGATCGCCGCATCATCCAAAGGCGAAGCTGCTAACGACTCCAGTTTTTCCTTCAACTGTTCAGAGACGGTGCGGAGGAAGTCGAAAACGTATAGAGCCTGCAAATTTGCACCTGTTGAATTGGGAAACGAACGTATCCTACCTCACTTCATTGCGCTAAGCCAATAACTACAGTTGCCCTCCAGCTAAATTGCTTTTCTGATCTGCCTACCGCCAAGGCAGCCCGATACTATAGCCGGAGGGAGTGTGAAGCGACATACGATCACTGAAGGAGCTACGACAACGGCGGGCGGTAAGGTGACGGCCGCGAGCAGCCACGGGTCGATTAATGGCGCTCGAATCGCGCTTGAGAATGATCCAGTTTACTGCCCCGCCTGTAAAAGCACAGGCCACATCGTTTGTGCCGGTGCTCGTCTCAACGAGCGCTGGAATGGAATTCAAGTGGCACTTGAAAACGACCTGTGCGTGTGCCAGTGTTATCCRCACCCGCGCCTCGTGCCAAGCCAAACCGTGCGATACCAGGTTGTCTCCGGCAACGCCGGTAGCCCAAATATTGTTGGGTCGGGCAAAATAACGCCAGAAATGAGCGCTGAAACGGCGGGTATTGAGCAGCAGGGCCCATACGATCAGCACTTTCACGTCAAAGACGAGGCGGGTCAACCTCTAGTAGATTTTCCGTATGTGATCGAACTCAGCAACGGACACCGTATCAAGGGCAGGACGGATCAGGAAGGGAAGACCGTCCGAGTCGCGGCATCAGGGGCCGAGCATGCCACGCTCATCGTCTATGCGCGGGAAATACCCCCTCTGAACCCGACCTGGGATCGATAATATGGCGACTAACAAGGTCATCAAGACGCACTCAGCACAACTGACGTCGGTGTCTGACAAGAAGGCGGTTGATGTGGTGGTCGAGGACTTGGCCCGACTGCGCGAGATACGAGCCTTGGTCGAGGCAAACAATCAGTCCAGCTTGCCCACAGACCTGATCATATGCCAGATTTATATGGAGTCGCGTTTTGACAAGAATGCGCGCAGCGACGGAAGCAGTGCTCGAGGACTGATGCAACTATTGAAAGCGCCCATTCGGGAACTTTACCGGCTCGAAAACCTCAAGAAGCCTTGGCGCCAGCGGCGACGTGAAGCTGACCTCTATCGTGAGGCGGACGAGTTCCACGATAGCGACCGGATTCTGGAGGAAGCCACGAATATACGCGTCGGTACAGCCTATATGCAGGCACTCATCGAGAAGCGTACTGCAGATCATTCAACCGATCCCGTAGGCGAAGCCTACAAGGATTACCGCGGCGTCAGAAACGGAATCTACTACAGCAAAATCAAGGCCGCCGCTGAAAAGCTGGCAGCGAACCCCGAGTCCATGCAGGTACTACGAGATATGGTGAAATGAAACGCTTGATCCTATTGCTGTGCTGTCTATTCGCTCATGCAGCTTCCGCTTCGGCCGAATTGGTGAAAACCTGTGATGTCGGTAGCAAATCGAGTAGTCGAGTCGATGCAGTTCGTAATTCAAAAATTGCCGATACCTACATTTATTACTTGCGACGAAACGGCTCGACGCGTCCATTTTTTGGCGGCAAGGACAGTTCAAGAGGATCCTCCGTCCAAATTGCCTGCGTCGGCTCGCATGCGCGAGCACTCGTGGTCACTGGTGAGTTCACTGCGAACTTTCTTCAAGGGTTCGTGCTCAGTCGTAATCCAGTCAACGGGGTGGTCGAGCGTCTGGATTTTGCTGAGAAAAACCGGCCGGCCTGGTTGTATTTATCCCCATCCGAGACGGATATCGTCATCCCCACGCACGGCTATGGAGACACGAACAAGAAATTCATCGTATATCGCCACTTCTTCGGTTCGAGCGCAGAGCCCCAGGTCGTTCCAATGGACGAGTTGCCGGCCAGCGCGGGTGCCGAGGTCATCGAACTAGGCGGAGGCTGGCCGCGTGACCGCTTCATTCGCCCCCCGGGAACTCGCCGATGACCTCGATCACCCCGACGATGTTGTCATTGAGTTCCTCGAGATCTTCCGCGGGAATCCACCATTCCGTGTGACTTTCGCCGCCGACTTTCTGGATCGCGTAGCGGTCCATGAAGGACTTGCGCACCGCGAAGCGTGTGACGTAGCGACGCCGCTATCGTTGACGTTCCACTCGATGGCGATCTGCTTCGCATAGGCTTCGTTCGTCACCGGATAGAAAATCGGTTGTTCGGGCAAGCGAGGCGGCCAGCGTTTAAAACCGCTCTGTTTTACCAGTTCGAGTTCCTGTGGGCCAGTCGGCCGGTACAGCGTGATGGTATTGTTTTCCATCATGGGTCCTTGGTTGATCAACATATTGAGGCGGGCGGCCAGGAACTGATGCCGAGATTTCGTGCCGCCGCATTGCCGGGAGCATAGACGCGTTCGCGCGGCGTGATGAGCGCCAGGCAGTCGCCCGCGACGTTGCCATGTTGCTCGCGTACGAACCCGGTGATGTCCTCGATCCCGGTGATTGCAGTCGTGCCATATTCGGCCAGGGTCTCTCCACGCAGCCCCAATTGCACGGCGCGCCTCGCGACCCGTTGCCCGAGCGGGTCATGGTCCGGGTCCCATTGCAACCGCACGTCCGAGGTTTCAATGGCCCGCTTCCATTCGGCCTCGTCGCCGTATCCGGAAGCGGCAAAGCTCGACGCCACCGCACTTTCCAGGACGCGTTCGAAGAATGTGCGCCGAATCGAAACCGCGAGAATACGCTCCTGCCCTTCCTTGCTTGCCCAGCCGGCGCGAAACATCATCCAGAGAAAGTTCGGCTTGATCCAGCTCATCCGATTAAAGCTGAAGTCACCGCCGAAACGTTGATGCCTGACTGCATATTCCGCGATCGAGGGCCGGTACGCCTGATAGACGACGATGTTTTCGTCGTCATAGTGAGCGAGGAGATGACGGCCATCTTGCGGCCATTGCCTGATCTGGTCAGTGTAGTGTTCAAATTTCATATTCTTGTTCTTTGTCGTTGTTATCAAATGACGAGATACCCCCGCTTCTCCGCAATGCCCACGTCGACCGTAATGCCCGCATTGAATTCGAGGTAATCGGCCTCGATTCCATCGCTGAAGATGACACSGTTCTCGGCCATGGCTGACACGAGGGTCAGGTTCACGCGGGCACCGATCGTGCCCGCCACGAGGGACGCTGCCGACGCCTTGCTGGGAAACGGTTCGCGCACCGTGAAGTGCAGGTAATCGGCATCCCAGGGGGTCGTCTGCTCGTGCGTCTGCCATGCATCGCCACCGGCCGCGATCGCGGCGGCGCCGGCTTGCAGGCTTTTCAGCCAACCGGTCGATCCAAGTCCCGTCGAAACGATGATGCCGCTCGACGATTGCCGCTCTTCCCTGTCACCCAGGCGGATCGTGTAGCGCGCCGACGTGTGCGACTTCGGACCGATGAAGATGTCGTTCACGCCGTACAGTTCCTGTCCATTGTTGAGCCGGGCCCTGGCCATCGTCACCTCCTGCATCGTGCGCCGCCGCGCCAGGGCCTCGGGCACAAGCTTCTCCAAGTCCTGCACGCGGAATGGCAGCAACACACCGTCCCAGCGTGCCGGATCGGGGTTCACGCCGACCAGCGAGTGGCCATCGAGATACTTCATCGTGTTCGCCACCAGCCCATCCTGACCAAGAGCGACGACCAGGTCGTCCGGTCCGAACAGGAAGTTCGGCAAGAAGCCGCGCTCGACCAATTGGACACGGCCGAAGCGCCGCAGCGCGCTTTCGGCATCGCGCACGCACGCCTGGTAGGTGTCGTGCTCACGTACATAGTCCGAGAAATCGGCGCCGAGATGCTCGATGTAGAACTTCGCCTGGTTCACCGTGTTGTAGCGTGCGACCAGTTCTTCCAGGCGTGTCTTGCGTGTCACGAGCACGATCTTGTTTTCCATGCGCCGGTCCATGATGTCACCCCGCCGGCGACGCAATGATCTCCCGCAGCAGGTCGGGCGTCACGTTGAGCTGGCCGATCTTGCCCGCTTTCTCCGCCAGTTCCTGGAACGCCAGCGCGATCATGTGCCCCGGTTGCATGCCCGACACAGCGAGCGCCTGCACGGTCTTCGGATCGACACCGGCATAGGCCTGCAGCAAAGCCGAGACGGCATGCGCCTTGACATCGGCCTCACGCTTGACGTTATCCATCGACAGCGCGACAAGGTCGGTGTTTTTGGCTTCGAGTGCAATCTTCGCTTCCATGTCGGACTGGCGAAGCTCATGCTGCTTCTGCTGGATGCTGCGCTCGGCCTCCATTTGCGTTTCGCGGATCTGGCGCTTCTTGGATTCCACTGCGATCTCGGTGTTCAACTCGTTTTCCTTGATGCGCCGCTCCTGTTCGACAGCCGCATTGCGCCGCGCATACACTGCCTCGTCGGCCTCGCGCAGGATCTGCTCGCGCGCCTGCGCCTCGAGTGCGCGTGCCGTCTCGGGCGTCGGCTTGATGGCGAGGAACGACAGCCCAAGGATCTCGACACCCAGCGTCTGTAACTCGGCATTGCCCTTGACGGCCTCGCTGACGAGCGTGGCGAGCCTGTCGGTGGCCTTGAGCGCATCGCGCAGCGGCAGATTCTGGACTCCCTTGCGCGTGACGACCTTCACCACGTTGATGACACGCTGCGGCAGCTTTTGCGGATCTTCCGCAATGTACTTCTGCGTCACCGGGTTGATCGAGAAATCCAGCAGTTCGCTGATCCGCTTCGGATCGGCGATCCTGTAAGTGACCTGTCCCTGGATCGTGATCGCCTGAAAATCCGCCGACGTCTCTTCGAAGATGAACGGCACATCCTCGCTGCTGGTCGGCACCGCCACCATCGCCGTCGTCGGCGCATAGTAGAAGAATGCGAGCCCGACGCCTTCGCGCTTGACGACGCCATGCTTGAACTGCATGACATAAGTCGTCGGCTGGAACTTGATAAATTTGATGTTGAACATATTACAACCCCCTTTCGATCAGTGTCAGCCGGTCACGCAGTTCCGGCCTCAGGCGATACAGCTGGGCCGGACGGTGCGCGCCGCCAGCGGCAAATGCGCCCTCGACGGGCTCGAGCATGTCCATTTCAGTCATCTTGCGGCGGAAGCTCACCTTGTTGAGCGTCTCGCCCATCAGCGCCTCGTACACGCGCTGCAGTTGCGGCAAGGTGAACGTTTCGCCAGCCAGGTAACAAGGCAGCGATGAATACTGGCTCTTGCTGCGCAGGCGTGCCACGGCCGTGTCGACGATGAGGCGGTGGTCGAATGGCAGGCTGAGCGGCTTATCGACGCTGACGAGTTTTACGTCCGGATGACCCGCGTTGACGATGACGTCGAACGGTACCAGCGCGTAGTACACGACCGATACCGACCACCCACGCGGGTCGCGCGCCGGACCGGAGAACGTCGCCAGCTGCTCCAGGTAAGGCGGTTCGATTGCGGTCTTGTCGCGCAACACGCGCATGGCGGCGTCCTGGGTGTCGGCATCTTCCTGCTGTCGAATGAACCCGCCCGGTAAAGCCGTCACCCCCTTGAAGGGCTCGCGGTCACGCCGGAGCAGGGCGACTTTCAGGGTGTCGTCCTGCAGCGTCAGCAGCACCACGTCGACGGTACAGATGATTTGTTGCATGCCTCCTCCGGCAATAGAGAACTTAGTATCCAACTTAACCTAACAATGACTGAAACCTGGCTGCATCACGCACTGCCATGGAACCAATATAACACAGTTAGTTTCATTTTTAAACTAAGTAACTCACTGCGCCGCAAAGAAGCGATGTCGCCAGTCACCGGGATCACCGCCGCCGACCTACGCTCCGGCAAGCAGGATCTTCCAAAAATCGCGTAAACGGGATTAGATAACCCAAGTCAACTCTTTCGTCTGGCCGACGGCTAAGTCTGCGCTCCAGCAGCGACCGTGCGCTAAGTCAATATCTACCGTTGCCCTCCTGCTAGATTGGTCTGCTGGCCTGCCTACCGCCAAGGCAGCCCTATACTCTAGACCGGGGGGGTGTGAAGCGACATACGATCACTGAAGGAGCCACGACAACGGCTGGCGGCAAGGTGACTGGCGCGAGCAGCCATGGGTCGATTAATGGCGCTCGGATCGCGCTTGAGAATGACCCCGTTTACTGCCCCGCGTGTAAAAGCACCGGCCACATCATTTGTGCCGGTGCCCGTCTCAATGAGCGCTGGAATGGCATTCAAGTGGCACTTGAAAACGACCTGTGCGTGTGCAAGTGCTATCCGCACCCGCGCCTCGTGCCGAGCCAAACCGTGCGATATCAGGTAGCCTCCGACGATGCCGGTAGCCCAAATATTGTTGGACCGGGCAAAACAACGCCAGAAAGAAGCACCGAAGCAGCGGCTACTGAACAGCAGGGGTCCTACGATCAGCACTTTCACGTCAAGGACGAGGCGGGTCAACCTCTCGCAGATTTTCCATATGTGGTCGAACTCAGCAACGGACGCCGTATCGAGGGCAGGACGGACCAGGAAGGGAAGACCGCCAGAGTCGCGGCATCAGGCGCCGAGCGTGCCACCCTCATCGTCTATGCACGGGAAACAACCCCTCTGAACCCGACCTGGGATCGATGATATGGCGAGTAAAAAGGTCATCAAGACGCACTCCGCACAACTGACGCCGGTGTCTGACAAGAAGGCGGTTAATGTAGAGGTCGAGGACTTGGCCCGGCTGCGCGAGATACGAACGCTGGTCGAGGCAAACAACCGGTCCAGCTTGCCCACAGAACTGATCATATGCCAGGTTTATATGGAGTCGCGTTTTGACAAGAACGCGCGTAGCGACGGAAGCAGTGCTCGGGGACTGATGCAACTATTGAGGGCGCCCATTCGGGAACTTTACCGACTTGAAAACCTCAAGAAACCCTGGCGCCAGCGGAGACGTGAAGCTGACCTGTACCGTGAAGCGGACGAGTTCCACGATAGCGACCAGATCTTGGACGAAGCCACGAACATACGCGTCGGTACGGCCTACATGCAGGCACTCATCGAAAAACGTACTACTGATCATTCAGCCGATCCTGTCGGCGAAGCCTACAAAGATTACCGCGGCGTTAGAAACGGCATCTACTACAGCAAAATCAAGGCTGCCGCTGAAAAGCTGACAACGAACCCTGAGTCCATGCAGGTACTACGAGATATGGTGAAATGAAGAGCTCGATCCTATTGCTGTGCTGTCTATTCGCTCATGCAGTTTCCGCTGCAGCCGAAGTGGTGAAAACCTGTGATGTCGGTAGCAAAGCGGGTACTCGAGTCGATGCAGTTCGTGATTCAAAAATTGCCGACACCTACGTTTATTATTTGCGACAGAACGGCTCGACACATCCGTTCTTTGAGGACAAGGACAGTTCAAGAGGATCGTCCGTCCAAATCGACTGCGTCGGCTCGCATGCGCGAGCACTTGTGGTCACTGGTGAGTTCACTGCGAACTTTCTGCAAGGCTTCGTGCTCAGTCGCAATCCAGCCAGCGGGGTGATCGAGCGGCTGGATTTTGCCGAGAAAAACCGTCCGGCCTGGTTGTATTTATCCCCATCCGAGACGGATATCGTCATACCTAACCACGGCTATGGGGAAACGAGCAAGAAATTCATCGTATATCGCCACTTTGTCGGTTCAGGCGTAGAGCCCCAGATCGTTCCAGTAGACGAGTTACCGGCTCGGGCAGGCGCCGAGGTTATCGAGCTGGGTGGGCGGCACGAACACTAATTTCCCGCTTCGCCACAAGATGTCGATCACTCATCCCAGGCACAGCGTGGAAACGGCCAACCGGACAAGGTTGGCCGTTTTTTATGGCCGTCTAACGGAAATACTCGTTCCTGTTGGCGCCATCAAAAGCTACCCGACTTCATGCAGCACCGGTTGAAATGCCTGCCGGATCCGCACGGGCATGGATCGTTGCGCCCGAGCTTTTCGACGAGCTCCTTATCGCCGTGCACGAACCGGATACCGCGTCTGACCTGCGTTTCGGATGGGAACCCTTTTCTACGCTTGCTGGTGACCTGGAAAGCATGGTTGGTCGATGTGTTTGGTTTTCATGATTGTTCTCCTTATGAGTTACTGCTGTGATAGGCCGGATTACGAGCCCAGCCCGTATTTCTTCAATTCCTGTGCGCCGAGCTGCCGCTTCGATACGGCGTAGTTCGTATCGCCATGCCGGCGCGAGACCCACTCCTTGCGGACCGCATCCCAGCAAGAGTCGTAGACGATGTCATTCGCTTGCAAACGGGGAGCCGGCAGCGGGCCGAGCGTCACTTCGTACCAGATACCGTCGATGCGGCGAAGCTGACGGCGTTCGTCGATGTCCCGGCGGTCGACATAGGCCCGTGCCTGCTGCATCTCGCGCTTGTGCCGCTTGCGCTGGTTCCACGAAAGAAAACGGCGATTGCGCAGAAGGATGCCGGTGCGCGGATGGACGAACAGCTCGATATTCGCGTCCTCGAGCAGTGTGTCCTTGCGAGGCCAGCGCCTGCGGATGACCACTTGGCCACCGTCAGCCGTATCCACCCAGCGCGTATCAATTGCGACGAAGTCTTCGATATGCTGAAGAATGTGATGCTTGACCGTGCTGCGCGCATCGATCGTCGCGCGGATATCACTGTAGACCTTGTCCCACGGACGGTTCACCTGCTTTTCCAGGTAGCGCTTCAGTGGCGCGAGATTTTCGTTCAGCGATTTCGGCCATTGGGTATAGCCGCGCTTCATGCCGAGCCGGCTTGGCGCATCCTCGTCGTTGCGGAACTTGCGACCATCGCGGCTATAGCCATTGCTGTTGACGAGTCGCGGTCGCTCCACGATCACTTTGAACATGTCTTCACGCATGATCTTTTCCTTCCCTATTCTGTCCAATGACCAATGAGCGCAGCGTCTGCTTCTCCACACGACGCTGCTTACGCTCGGCCCGATACGCCCCATGCGCGCCTGCATTGCGCTGCCTCGCAGCCACCGCATGCGGATTACGCGGCTTCATCGTTTTGATCTTCATGTCTCACCCCTTGATGCAAACGACCTGGCGCAGCGTGTGCACCACGTCGACCAGATCCGATTGATGCGCCATGACCTTGTCGATGTCCTTGTACGCGGCCGGAATCTCATCGACCACGCCACCATCCTTGCGGCACTCGATCCCTTCCGTCTGTGCCGCCAGGTCGAAGCGGTTGAACTTGCGCTTGGCCTCGCTGCGGCTCATGTGGCGGCCCGCGCCATGCGAACATGACCAGAAGGAATCCGGGTTTCCCTTGCCGCGCACAATGTAACTCTTCGCCCCCATGCTGCCCGGGATGATGCCGAGCTCGCCTTCGCGCGCCGAGATCGCGCCCTTGCGCGTGACGTATAAACGTTCGCCGCCATGCGTTTCGCGCTCAACATAGTTGTGGTGGCAATTGATCGCTTCGCCATCCAGCTTGAACGGCAGGACATGCCGGGCCAGCACGTCAATGATGAGGCGCATCATCTCGCGGCGGTTGATGAGTGCGTAATCCTGCGCCCACTCCACCGCTTCGATGTAATCGTCGAACAGCGTCGATCCTTCGCTGAAATAGGACAGATCCTTGTCCGGCAAATGGATCTGGTGGCGTTGCATGTCCTTGCGCGCCGCCGCGATGAAGTAGCGGCCGATGACGTTGCCGATGCCGCGCGACCCCGAATGCAGCATGATCCAGACGCGCTGCTCTTCGTCGAGACAGATCTCGATGAAATGATTGCCGCCGCCGAGCGTGCCGAGCTGGCAGATCCACGTCTGCGTGAACTTGCTCTGCATTTTCATGATCCCGCCGTGCTTGCCGACGATGACGTCCAGCCGGTCGTTGAGCGGCCGTCCGACGCGGGCATGGGCCGAGCCGCGCACCTTGTCCCAGGCGTGCTGCCCGAAACCGACCGGCACTGCGGCCTCGATCGCGCTGCGCAGGCGCGCGAGGTTGTCCGGCAACTGGCTTGCGGTGAGCGTCGTGCGCACGGCATTCATGCCGCAGCCGATGTCGACGCCGACCGCCGCCGGAATGATGGCCGATTGCGTCGGGATCACGCTGCCGACGGTGGCGCCGATGCCGGCATGCACGTCGGGCATGGCGGCGACGTGTGGATGGACGATGGGTAAATTGGCGATGTTCAGCAGTTGCTGCAGCGCCGCGTGGTCGATGTCGTCCGTGTAGATGTGCACCGGGACGCGTCCCTTGTGCAGTGTTTGTACGATGGGCATAACTTGTCCATAAAGGTTCGTTATGCCGGCGTTCCTGCGGCGGAAGAAAACGGTCTTCCGAAAAGCAAAAACCCCGGCGAGTTTCCTCACCGGGGCTCTCAAGAACGGCCGGCTCGGGAAGGCGTGTGCCTGGCCCCGAGCGCTGTGCCCAGGGCTATCTGTGTTGCGAGTTGTGGATAGCCGTACGTGGCATTGCCGTTCCTTTCTTGAAAAATGGGTTGATCGAAGCGATGAGGTGCGATTCTGCGTCAGCTCGATCTTTCTTGTCAAACAGTTCATTCATCGATGTTGTTTTCGGCGCAACGGACCATGTCCGCCGCCTCGGACAAGCCATCCGGCCTCCTGGGCTACAATGACGCGGTTCACCATCGGGGACGTCGAAAAACCTACTACGCGTTGCATATTCAGCCTGCGATGCTCCCTGTACTCTCGTACAGCTGCGCTTCTCGGCTGAATCTGCTGCCGCTCGCTACGGTTTTTCGAGGTCCCCCATCGACACAATGAAAGCCGACAAACCCCTCGCCCTGTACCGCCAGCTGCGCAGCCAGCCCTTGTGGCGCCTGCTGGCGGCCGACACGGGCCCGACCGTGCTGGCGCTGCTGCAGACCCACCTGTATGACACCGAGCGCAGCCTGCCGGCGTCGATCCTGCACGAGCGCATCGAACGCGACCTCGAGCAGTTGCGCAACCGTGGCGAGGAGTGGCCGCAGACGGCGCAACTGTATGTGGCCCGCTGGCTGGCCGAAGGCTACCTCGAACGGCGCTTTCCTCCCGGGTCGAAGGAAGAGGAATACGAGCTCGCCACCTCGACCGTCGATGCGATCCGCTATGTCGCCGGCCTGGTCAGGCCGCACAATGCCGCGACCGAAAGCCGTCTCGGCCTGGTCATCGGGGCATTGAGCAAACTGGCCGACGATACCGATACCGACAAGGGCCGGCGCATCGCGCGCCTGCGCGCCGAACAGGAACGAATCCAGCGCGAAATCGCCGACATCGAACAGGGCACGTTCCAGGTGTTGTCGGAAACCGCGGCACTGGAACGCACGCGCGAGATCATCGCCCTGGCCGACAATCTCGCCGGCGATTTCCGGCGCGTGCGCGACCAGTTCGAGCAGCTGAACCGTGACTTGCGCGAGCGGATCATGGACAACGACGGTAGCCGCGGCGACGTGCTCGACGCGCTGTTCGCCGGCATCGACGTCATTGCGGAGAGCGAAGCCGGACGCACGTTTGCCGCGTTCTGGCGCCTGCTCACGGACCCCGTCCAGTCCGCGTCGCTGGACGATGCGCTCGACCAACTGATGTCGCGCGACTACGTGGCAGCCCTCGATCCCGACGAACGCCGCTTCCTGCTGCGCCTGACGCGGACCCTGCTGGACCAGGGCGGCATGGTGCACGACGTCTTGCAGTCGTTCGCGCGCAGCCTGAAGAATTTCGTGCAGAGCCGCGAATTCATCGAACAGCGCCGGCTGAACCAGTTGCTGCGCAAGGCGCAACGGGCCGCGCTCGCGTTGAAGGACGAGGTCAAGGCGACCGAGGCCCTGCACTACACGCTCCCGCTCACCAGCAGCAAACTGACGTCGCTGTCGCAATGGGTATTGCACGATCCCGCGCTGCAGGCCTTGCCCGACCGGATGGCGGAGGGTGACGCCGCCCCGCTCGACCTGGGGATGATCGGAGAACTCGTCGCGCAATCCGAGATCGATTTCCGTTCCCTGCAAGAACACGTGAGCAGCGTGCTGGACGTGCGCTCGCAGGCGTCGATCGGCGAAGTCTTGCGGGCATTCCCGGCCAGCCAGGGCTTGGGCAGCGTGCTCGGCCTGCTTGCATTGGGCGCGCGGCATGGCATCGTGGCGGAAAGCGGAGAAAATGTCGCCTGGATCGGCGGCGACGGCGTCGCGCGCCAGGCCCGCATTCCGCTCATCTATTTTTTGAAGGAGAAGCTCAACGATGTCCGAGCCGGTACCTGACGATACGACCGCGCCCGCCCACGCCGACGATGCGCAACCGGCGGGCGTATTGTTCGTCAATGACACGGGCGAGCTGCCGCTCGACACGCGGCGCGTGCTGGTGCAGCTGCTGTCCGGGCCGTCGCTGGAGGGGCGGCGCCATCCCCGGCTGTGGCCCGTCCTGCTGCGCGACGAGCAGGTCATCCGGCGCCGCCTGGCCGAGCTGTTTCTCGAACTCGTGCTGGACCGCGACCTGCAGGTCGCCTTCACCAGCCAGGTGGCCGCCGAGGAGCTGGACATTCCCATCCTGCTGCGGCGCGCGCAACTGACCTTCATCGATTCCGTCCTGCTGTTGTTCCTGCGCCAGCGCCTGACCCAGGCCGATTCGCACGGCGAGCGTGCCGTAATTGCACGCGACGAGATGGTGGAAAACCTGACGCCCTACGAGCGTGCCGCCAGCACCGACCGTGCCGGCTTCAGCAAGCGCGTCAACGCGTCGATCGAAAAGCTCAAGAAGCACAATATCCTGCAAAAGCTGCGCGCCAGCGAGGACCGCTTCGAGATCGCGCCGACGCTCAAGCTGCTGTTCTCGGCCGAGGAAATCATCGCGCTGACGGCACTGTACGACCGCATGGCGGCCGGCGAATTGCCCACGCTGGCGCGCCAGCCGGTGGACGACGAGGAGGACGAAGGACCATGAACATGCCGACGCCGGACACCGGCGAACAATTCCGCATGACCCGGCTGCAAGTGTTCAACTGGGGCACGTTCAGCGGCCTGCACGACATCCCGGTCAGCAAGCGCGGCTTCCTGATCGTCGGCCGCTCCGGCGCCGGCAAATCGACCCTGCTCGACGCGCTGTCCGCCCTGTTGGTGCCGCCGCGCTGGGTCGATTTCAATGCCGCCGCCCGTGAAGCCAGCCGTGCCGGCCGCGACCGCAACCTGGTCAGCTATGTGCGCGGCGCCTGGACCGCGCAAACGGATGCCGCGTCCGGCGAATCGGCCGTGCGTTACCTGCGCGCCGGCACCACCTGGTCCGCCCTGGCACTGCAGTATGAAAACGAGGCCGGGCAGCATGTGGCGCTGGTCCAATTGTTCTGGGTGCGCGGCAATGCGAATAGCAACCGCGACGTCAAATCGTATTTCCTCGTCCTCGAGCGCCCGTTCGACCTGCGCGAACTGGAGGATTTCGGCAGCCATAATTTCGACGTGCGCAAGCTGAAACAGGCCTTGCCGGATGCGTTCGCGCGCGACGAGTTCCGGCCGTATTGCGAGCGCTTCTGCCGCCTGCTCGGCATCGAAAGCGAGATGGCGTTGCGCCTGCTGCACAAGACGCAATCGGCCAAGAACGTCGGCGACCTGAACGCCTTCCTGCGCGACTTCATGCTCGACAAGCCGGAAACCTTCGAGGTGGCGGACCGCCTGGTCAGCGAGTTCGGCGAGTTGCATGCCGCGCACCAGGCCGTGGTGACGGCGCGTGAACAGGTACAGGTGCTGGCGCCGGCGCGCAGCCGGCACCAGAACATGGAAACGCTCGCGCTGGAACGCAACGGCTTGCAGGAACTGGTGGCGGGCATGCACAGCTATCGCGAGCGGCTGCGCATGACCTTGCTGGCCGAGCACATCACCGCGCTCGGGATCGAACTGGAAGGTTTGGCCGGCAATGTCCAGCGCCACCAGAACGTGCTCGACAATCGCACCGCCGCGTTGCGCGACCTGGAACGCCAGCGGCGCGAGGCCGGCGGCGAACAGATCGAATCTTTCAATAGCCAGATCGAGACACTGGAAAATCAACGCAAGGAACGCATGCGCAAGCGGTCGCAGGCGGTGGAAGCCTGCAAGGCACTCGGCTGGGATCTTCGGGGGAACCCGCAAGGCTTCGCCGAACTGCTCGGCATGGCGCGCCAGGAAATCGATGACTGGCAAAACGACGACCTCCAGCAGGAAGCCCTGCTGGCATTGGACCGCGAGGCGACCGAGGTCCGGGCGCGACGCGCCGTCGTCGACCACGAACTCGCGTCGCTGCGGCGCCAGCCATCGAACATTCCGGCACCGATGCTGGAATTGCGGCGCCAGATCGCCGAGTCCGTCGGCGTGGCGGAAGCGGCGCTGCCGTTCGTGGGCGAACTGGTCGAAGTGAAACCGGAAGAAAGCACATGGCGCGGCGCCATCGAACGCGTGCTGCACGGCTTCGCGTTGTCCATCCTCGTGCAGGAAGACCAGTACGCCGCCGTATCCGCCTACGTCAACGACACCGACCTCGGGCGCAAGCTGGTCTATTACCGCACGGTGCGCGGCGACCAGCCGGCGCGGCCGTTGCAGCCGCAATCGCTGGTGCTGAAGCTGAACGTCAAGGAAGACAGCTGTTCCGGCTGGCTGCAGAATGAGTTGCGGCAGCGCTTCGACTACGACTGCGTCGATTCGTTGCGCGCGTTCCGGGCCGCGCGCGAGCGCGCGCTCACGCGCGAAGGCCAGATCAAGCACAACCGCTCGCGCCACGAAAAGGACGACCGCACCAGCGTCGACGCCCGCCAGTACTGGATGCTCGGTTTCGACAACCGCGCCAAGCTTGCCCTGTACGAGGAAGAATCCCGGCAATTACGGGAGCACGAGGCCCAGCTCGACGCGCAACTGCGTGCATTGCGCGGGCAGCGCCAGGCGCGCGCCGCCCGTCTTCTGCAATGCCAGACCCTCGTCAACCTGCAATGGCAGGAAATCGACGTGTTGCCGCTTGCCGACCGCATCGCCGCCATCCAGCGCCAGCTCGACGCGCTGCAGACRGGGAACGCGGATTTGCAACGCATCGAAGAACGCCTGCGCCAGCAGGAAGACCTGGTCCGGGAAGCGCGCACCACCCTGAACGACCAGCTCGTGGAACAACGGTCATGCCAGAAGCTGTGCGCGGAACAGGAAGACCTGTTGGCCGCGCTACGCGACGACCCGACGATCGTCGCGCTGACGCCGCACCAGCAAGCGGGCCTGGCGCAGCGCTACGCGGCCTGGAACGGTACGGTGCGGCTGAAGGATGTGGACAATGCCGACCGCGCCGTCGCCAAGGCCTTGCACGACGAGATCCGCGCCATCGATGGCGAACTGGCGCAAGGCGAAAAATATGTGGAAGCCCAGTTCGCCGTCTTCATCAACCGCTGGCGCGCCGATGCGGATGGCCTCGATGCGCGCCTGGCGGCGTCTGCGGATTTCTTCCGCAAGCTCGCCCGGCTCGAATCGGACGGATTGCCGGCATACGAACAACGCTTCTTCGACCTGCTGCAGAACCAGAGCCACCAGAACCTGGCGGCCTTGTCCAGCTACCTGAACGACGCACGCAAGGCGATCCTGGCGCGCATGGAGCTGGTCAACGACAGCCTGCGGCAAGTGCCCTTCAACAGCAGCGAGTACCAGCGCACCTACCTGCACATCCAGCCGAAGGACCGCCAGCTGCCGGAGGTGCAGCAGTTCAAGCAGGACATCACGGCCGCGCTCAGGCATGCGTGGATCGAAGACCGCGAATTCGCCGAAGCCCGCTTCATCGAATTGCGCCGCCTGGTGAATCGGCTGGCCAGCCAGGAGCCGGACGATCGCCGTTGGCGCGAGGCCGTCCTCGACGTACGCCAGCACGTCGAATTCATCGGCCGCGAATTCGACCAGGATGGGCAGGAAGTGCAAGTCCACCAGAGCGGTGCCGGCCTGTCCGGTGGCCAGCGCCAGAAGCTGGCGACGACGGTGCTCGCCGCAGCCCTGCGCTACCAGCTCGGCGGCAACGATACCGGCATCCCGCGTTACGCGCCCGTCGTGCTGGATGAAGCGTTCGACAAGGCGGACAATGAATTCACGGCCTTGGCCATGAACATCTTTGCCAACTTCGGTTTCCAGATGATCGTCGCCACGCCGCTCAAGTCCGTGATGACCCTGGAGCCCTTCATTGGCGGCGCCTGCTTCGTCGATATCCGCGAACGCAAAGCGTCGAGCGTACTGCTGATCGAATACGACGACGAGCGCCAGCGCCTGAAGCTGGCGGAACGCCTGACCGAAGGGGACGCGCTTGAAGCTGCCGGCTGACGTGCGCGCGCTGCTGCGCCGCCGCTTCGACAACCGTCATCGCGACTGGTTCGATGCGCCGGGCGCCGGCGCCGAATGGCCGTCGACGATTCCGCTGGGCGTCCCGACCGAGCAGGCGGCACTGGGTCGCCTGGACGCCGCCCTTGCCTGGACAAGGGCGTGGCAATCGTGGCAGGGGCCCGGCTCGTTGCAGTGGACCGAGCGCCAGTGGCGCACCCTGGGTACGCAGCGCGTGCCCGAACTGCTGCGTCTCGACGGCCCGCGCGACGTGGCCGCCTGGTTGGACGAGCAAGCGCGCTGGGACCGGGCTTGCCTCCGCCAGGCTGAGTTGGTCCGGCGCTGGCCCGGTTTGATGGGCGGTCTGGGCCGGCAATTCAGCGTACTTGCCGATTATCCCGAACCTGATTTCGACCGGCTGACGGCCACGCTGGACTGGCTCGCGCGGCATCCCGACTCAGGCCTGTATCTGCGCCAGCTTCCCATCCCGGGTCTCGACACCAAGTGGGTCGAAGGGCGCACGGCGGTGCTGGCGGAGCTGTTGTGCCGGGTGACGGACCGCACCGATATCCCCGGCGATTTCCCTACCCTGTGCGGCTTGCGCCGCCTACCGCCGCGGGTACGCATGCGCGTGCTCGATCCGGCGTTACGCGCCCGCGTGGGTGGGCTCGGCGATCTCACGGTGCCCATCGACGATCTGGAACGGCTGGACTTCGCGCCCAGGCACGTCGTCATCGTCGAAAACCTGCAGACCGGACTCGCGCTGGACGACCTCCCCTCCACCGTGGCTTTCATGGCATTGGGCTATGGCGTCGACGCGATTGCGCGGCTTCACTGGCTGCGCAACGCCGACTGCCTGTATTGGGGCGATATCGACACGCACGGCTTCTCCATCCTGAGCCGTCTGCGTGCGCAACTGCCCGCCRTCCGCTCGATGCTCATGGACGAGGCGACCTTGCTGGCCCACCGCCCGCTCTGGACCAGCGAAGCGAGCCAGCATGCCGCGCCGGAACTGACGCATCTCGATCCCGGCGAGCAGGCGGTGTATCGCGCGCTCAAGCTGCATGCGCTGGGGCCGTCGGTGCGGCTAGAGCAGGAACGGATCGCGTGGGACGTCGCCTGGCCGGCGCTCATCGATGCCTTAGCGGGATAACGATGCCGCCTTGGCGGCATACACTGCCGCCGGCCGCGCAAGCGCCGCGAACATACGGCTGAGCGGCGCCTCCACCAGGTGAAAGAACACGGCCCCCGCCGCCACGCTGCCGACCCATGCATACAACACGCCAGTGCCCTGCAGCCAGGCGTCGTCCGGCACGAACCGCGTGAACGCCGCATTCACGACCAGGCACACCGGGAAGTGCACGAGGAAGATCGAATACGAGATCTTGCCGAGGTAATTGACTGCGGCCCACCCCGAACTCGCATACGTGCTCAGTCGCGTGCGGCCGAACAGGAACAGCACGCRGGCGACGACGGATGCCACCGCGATGCGGCTCCGGAAATCCAGTTCCAGCGCCAGCATGGTCGGCACGATCATCATCGTCAACAGGCCGAACGTCGCCACGAACGGACGGCGCGGATCGCTCGCCCACCACGCCATGATTCCCAGGCCATAGCTGCCGAAGAAATAAGGTGCCCACACGTCGAATTCGGCGTCGCGGTTGAAGTACAGCAGGGAGATGCTGACGCCCAGTGTCACGACGAGCGGCATCAGCCACCTCGTGGGACGGTCGCCGGCGATGCGCCCGCACAGCCACAGCAGGGAGGTGAACAACGCATACAACTGGAAATCGATGGCGACATACCACGCACCGGCGGACAGCGATTCATAGCCGAGCACGCTTTGCAGCAACAGGACGTGCGCGGCCAGCTGCGACATGTTGGGCGGCGGCGAAATCGAATCGTGGATCATCCACGTGCGCGCGAGCGCGGAGGCGCCGATCGCCAGGAACATGGCCACGATGAACGGCGGCGCCAGCTTGATATAGCGGCGCCAGATCGTGGCGAGCAGATTGTCGATGCCGGGCCGGCCGGCGGGCGACAGGGATTTCGCGACGAGGAAGCCGCTGATGACGAGGAAGGCCTGGACGGCGATGCGGCCGTTGTGGTCGAGCCAGTCGATCATCGACGGCATCAGCGGCCGCGCGGCATCGGCCATCGGGCCGTAGAACGCAAGGTGGTGCAGGACGATCAGTTGCGCCGCGCCAGCCTTCAAGAGGTTAATCAAACCAAATTGTTTTTGGACCGCTGCGTTCGGTCCTGAAACTCCCGTATCTCTCATGTGCAAGCCCAGCCATTCAAGGTTGCCCAGTGTCAAAGAGCAACCTTGTTGCCGAAACAGCTGAGCGGGCGGCCATCATAGCCGAGCTGAATCGGGCGGGACCACGCATTACACCCTGTAAGACCTGTTACACAAAGATGCAAATTAGTTTCGAAATAATGGCCTCAAAAGCGTTTTGCGGATGATTTCAGTCGCTTCGTTAGCACATGCCACCTGCGATGCTCTTACCCGTCCTCAAATCAAAACCGAAGTAGCAGGTATATCCATTTCCAGCGTGAAATGTGCACCAGACATTCTCTTTGCTGCGGCTGCGCGCGCCCTTCTCTCCGTCGCAGGTCTCTTTGTCGTCCGGTGGCATCGCATCGAAAATTTCCTTTGCGGGCTTTCCCTCGATGATGAAGGACAGCTTGTGATCGCTCCTGGTAGGCGCCTGTTGATTGTCCAGGTCGCCGGAATAAATCGTGTATATTCCTTTGAATGGCCGGTATGGGGCCGGCCAATCCGCCTGCTCAGCGGCATATGCCAGGGACAGCAACGCAGTCGTACCAAGGACTGCAAAGGCTTTCTTCATATCGCGCCCGACCGTACCACTACGTGGAAGTGATTAATCAAGAACAACTCCCATACGCGTAATACCCCGCCGCCGTCTGCCTCACATCCGTATAAGCCGTGAACAGGTAATAGCCCAGATACTGGTTCGAATTCTTCGCATACACCTGCCCGTCCGCGCCGATATACGCCCGTCCGGCGGACACATGCGACACATTGCTGGCAAACCAGTGGCTGCACGTGAACGGGGCCGCCGCGTTGCCGCTGACGATCCTGTCGATCATGGTCTTGATGGCGATCATCTGCCCGCCGCTCTTGGCCGGGAAATTCACGTCCTCGTAGCCCCACCAGTCCCAGCAGCCGCCCGGATTGTTCCCGGTGACGATGGTTTGCGGATACAGCACGATGATATTGTTCGTATCGGCCCAGCGGTTATAGCCGGCGTTGCGGTAAAACGCGTCGCCGACGACGGAGGCGCCTTGCAGGCAGCCGTGCAGGGCCACGTGCAGCCGGCATGTCTGTCCTGCCACACAGGAAGCCGGTACGTAGGCATAGCCGCTGCTGTCCATGCTGTAGAAGCCTGGGTTGAAATTGCCCCAGAAAACGGACTGGTCGAAATTGATGAAGCTGCCGGAGAGCGTTCCCGTGTTCTTTGGATTCAGCGGCCCGTAGATCCATTTCAGGATCTCGCCCGCCGTATCGAAGTTGCAGTTATCGACGTACGGTAGGCCGTTGATGGCGCAGCCATTGCCGAAGAAATCCGTCGGCACCGAATGCTGGGCCGCGAGATTGTTCTTGTAATAGATATTGGCCGCCGGGAGGTAATTGGCATACATCGTTTTGAGGTCGTCCATGACGGGCTGGCGCACCGTGGAATCGATCGTGCCCGACAGCAGATATACCTTCGATGCGGTCATGTTGCCGGTCGGGTCGATATAGCCATTGCCCGACCACGTGTTCACCACCGAGATCAGGTACGGTACATCGCGCGTGCCTGTATTGGCCATGCACGGGCCGACCGAGATCGCGACGATGCCCTGCGAACAGTAATACGGCCCGCCGGCGATGACGCCCGCGCCCTTCCTGATCGTCTTCGAGTACGCAAAATGCATCTGCACGGCCATCTGGGCGCCGGACGAGAAGCCGGAGACCGACACGTCGTTCACGCTGACGTTGTACTTCGGCAGCGCGATGACCGCCGCGAAGGCGCTCGTACCGATAAACGCAAGGAGGATGCCGGCAAGTCGCCTTGCCTTGATCAGGATCGTCATATCGTCTCCAGTTATTGTTTTAGGAATCGTGACACAGCGGCGATGCCGCGGAGGCTGGCCAACGGCTCAAGGTTGACCCCGATCAGATTAGTTAAGGCCGGCGGATGTGCAAGCGCAAAATAATGTGCACGCTTGATCAGGCAGCTGTGCAAAAACGCGCTATGGTGAATGGATGCGTTGCCTGTGCGATGATGCGGGATGACCGACTCATGCACGTATCCGGCCACGCCGATGACCTGCCGCCTCGCCATCTTCGACTTCGACGGCACCCTGGCCGATTCCTTCCCCTTCTTCCTCAGCGTCTTCAACACGATCGCCGACCGTCACGCTTTTCGCCGCATCGACGTCGAGCGCGCGGGCGAGCTGCGCCACTACAGCGTGCGCCAGATGATGGATCACCTCGGCATGCCGGCCTGGAAGCTGCCGCTGGCGTCCAGGACCTTCATGGACATGATGAAGGACAGCGCCCACGCGATCCCCCTGTTCGATGGCATCGATCCGGCGCTGCGTCACCTGCACGCGTGCGACGTGGCCTTGAGCGTCGTCTCGTCGAACTCGGAACACAACGTACGCACGGTACTGGGGCCGGATCTGACGGGGCTCATACAGCGCTTCGACTGCGGCATGTCCGTGTTCGGCAAGGCGAGCCGCATCCGTGCCGTGCTCAAGGCCTGCGGCGTGGCCCCGGCCGAGGCTCTCTATATCGGCGACCAGGCCACCGATGCCCAGGCCGCGCGCAAGGCCGGCGTGGCGTTCGGGGCAGTGCACTGGGGCTATGCGCCCATCGAGACCTTGCGCGGGCAGGCGTGCGCCATCGAGTTCGTTACACCGGCGGATTTGCACCGGATCGCTGGCCGGTAGGGTGGGCACCCCTGTGCCCACGCGAACGTATGCGGTATGCGAACGTTACGCGTGGGCACGGGGTGCCCACCCTACCAATTCGGGCCTGCCTGGATAGGCTCCTATCGCGGCGCGCGGATCAGCTGCGGCGACGGCGCGCCAGGCCGAAGGCGGCCACGCCGCCCATCAGCAGCGGCAGCGTGCCCGGCARCGGCACCGTGCCCGCGGCGGTCGCGGCTTCCACGTCGACGTTGGCGATGGCATTGATCGCGCCCGACGTCAGGCGCAGCTCCGTGATGCCGTTCAGCGCCGTGGTCCAGGTGCCGCCGTCGACCAGGAAGGCCTGCAGGTTGCCGTCGGTCGACAGCATGCTGCCGGTCGTGTAGTAGTCGAAGCTGTGCAGGTCGAACAGGCCGCCGCCGATGCGGGTCAGCGTGACGAAGGTGTTGGCGCCGTTCTCGAAGCCGTCGTGCCAGTTGTACGTCTGCGGATCGAACGTGCCGTCGCCGACGTGCGCCGCGCCGGCGGCCGCGCCCGGTGCGTTCAGCGTGAGGCGGTAGCCCGACTCTTCGTACACGAGGTTGGWGCCGTCRTAGTGCATGTTGGCGGCCAGSGGGAAGCCGTCGCCGTACATCGAYTCGGTCAGGCYGTCGAACGTSAGGACGGTGGCGCCGGCGTTGGCGGCCGCGACGCCCAGCGTGAGCGCGGCCAGGATTGCTTTCAGTTTCATTCGAATGTCTCCTTTGATTCGGAAGCGAAAGGCCGGTCCCGTGCACGGTGCGCGGGACCGGCGCATCCATCAGTAGGTGTACAGGACGCCGCGGGCGGCGCCGGCGAAGTACAGGCGTCCAGGCACGGTCTGGTCGGCCGCCAGGTTGCTGATGCCGGYGTACTGGTGCAGGTCGTCGTTGAAGCGGGTCCAGTTGACGCCGCCGTCATCCGAGCGGTACACGCCCCACTGGCCGTTCATCACACCGACGACGTAGACCGACGCCGAGTACTTGGCGCCTGCCGGTGCCTTGCCGAGGGCGATCGACGTGGCGCCATAGATCTTCGGCTGGAAGTAGTTGTTGGGGTCGGGGATCGACTGGGTCACGTTCAGCCTGGTCCAGTGCGCGCCCGAGTCGGTCGAGTGCAGGATGCTGAACCCGTCCACCAGCCAGATGTCGCCTTCCGCGTTCGGATTGACGGCAACCTCGGTCGCCTGGAACGAATTCAGCGCCGTGCCGCTGGTCGGGAACGTGGTGCTTTCGGTAAACGTATGGCCGCCGTCCGTCGACGTGAAGAAGCGGGCCGTCTCGCCCCATTGCATCCACCATGCGCCGCCCGAGTTGTACGCGTAGACCTTGTTGGGGTTCTTGCGGTCGGCCACGACATGGTAGCCGCGCGAGACCCACGCCTGCGACAGTGCCGGCAGGTTCGTGTAGGTCCACGTGTTGCCGTTGTCGGCCGTCCACGCCGGTACCGATTCGGCCGGCGCCCAGACCGCATTCCCGGTCTTCGTGACGGCGATGCTGGCCGCTTCCGACTGGTGCGCCTTCGCGTCAGGGTGATTCGTGGCAAACGCGTTCCAGGTCACACCGCCGTCGGTGGAATAGGCGCCCAGGTTGTCGGGCGTTTCCCAGGCGCCGGCG
Organism: Massilia sp. P2_C2; assembly: GCF_056404615.1. Lineage (NCBI taxonomy): Bacteria > Pseudomonadati > Pseudomonadota > Betaproteobacteria > Burkholderiales > Oxalobacteraceae > Massilia > Massilia sp. P2_C2. The sequence continues at coordinate 25,124 of NZ_JBFUDR010000057.1, forward strand.
CCGATGGTGGCAATGTAGGACGGGTTCGACCATGCCATGTCGGCGCCGAAGGTGCTGCTGAAACCGTGCGAGCCGCGCGTGGGCCGCTTGAGGAGTTCCGTCTGTACCCAGGTGCCGACGTCGAGGCCGCTGCGCACCAGCGTGTAGCCGGCACCCGCCGGCGGCGCCATCAAGGCCTTCGTCGCAACTTCCTCGATGCCCTCGTTGGGGCTGGTCCACGAGGGCGTCGGAGACGACGCGTTGCGCGTCTCCACCACGCCGCCACCCGTCACGTGCAGGATGCGGTCCTTGTTGTTCGGATCGATCTCGACGTCGTCCATCCAGCCCGAGAAGCTCCCGTCCGGGTTATGCGGCATCGTCGCGGCGATTTCGCGCCAGGTGGCGCCGCCGTCGTCGGACATCTGCACGACCGGCTGGCCTTGCCAATTGCCCCACGAGTTGGTCACGCCCAGTGCGATGCGGGTGTTGGCGCCGGTGCCGTACACGGACAGGCCGCCGATGCCGAAGCTGGACCACTGGGTGTCGTCATAGCTCTTCAACAAGGTCCAGTTGGTGCCGTCGAACTTGTACAGCCGTGCCGGTCCGTTGGCGCCGGGGCCGGTGCCCTTCGTGAACGCGACGTACATCATGCCGTCCTTCGCGCGCACCATATGCGGGACGATGTAGCCCTGCACGTCGGCCGGGGTCGCGATGCCGGTCCACGACGCGCCGCCATCGGTCGTCTTGTACAGGGCGTAGTTCAGGCCCGCCACCCCCGCATAGTCCGGCGCCACCGCCGTGTAGATCGTCTGCGTGGCGCTGCCGGTGCCCTTGGTATCGGTGTCGAAGATCACCTGTTCCATGCCGACCGGGCTGCTCCAGAAGGTCGCGTCGACCTGCGCCTGGGTCATCTTCACCGTCGACAGCGACGTTACCTGGTTCCAGGTCTGGCCGCGGTCCGTGCTCTTCCACAGGCCGGCCGTGCGCGTCGCGTAGAACAGGATGGTCGGGTCGTTCGGGTCGACCATCAGGCGCTCGCCGACGGCGCGGCCCTGGCTGTTGCCGCCCGCGGAGAACGGCAGCTCGACGTGCGTCCAGTGCGTGCCGCGGTCGGTGGAAATGTACAGGCGCGCGTGGCCTTCGGCGCTCACGTACATGCCGCCGCTCAGGTAGACGCGCTGGTCGTCGTTCGGGTCGAGCGCCAGCGTTTCGCTGCCGTGGTAGCCGCCTTCGTCGGGGCCGAAGCCGTCCGTGATCGAAATCCAGCTCGAGGTGGCCGGATCCCAGCGGTAGGCGCCACCGACGTCGGTGCGCGCGTACAGCAGGTCCGGGGTGGTCGGGTGGAAGACCAGGCCCGGCACGTAGCCGCCGCCGCCGAACTTCACGCTCGCGAAGCGGGCGGGCTTGATGGTGGGGCTGGCGGCGCCGATGGTGCCCGCCAGGACGGTGCTACCATTGCCGTGATCGGCGTCGCTGCCGCCGCAGCCGGCCGCGAGGCCCGCCACGATGCCGGCCAGCGCGATGAGTCGCATCTTCTTCATACTTGTGTGCTCCATATTGATTGTTATGATTTGCCGGCCTTGCGCCTCACATCCCCAGGCACGCCCAACCGCCGGTGTTCGAGCGCCGCGAGATCGTGCGATCCTTTCAGCGTCGGTGACATTCTGTAAAGATACGGAACCAGCCGCAATGATGAAAAACCTCAGGTCGCCAACGAAATACCTGAGTGTGTCGCGCGAGCGTTTCGTGACGGAATGGATCGAGTGAGACCAATAAAAAAAGGAGCCAGTCAACTCGGCTGACTGGCTCCAGACATGCTGCCTCCGCCTTTAATGCTTATCCCAGTAGGGTGGGCACCCTGTTTAGCACAGGGACATAGGTAACACATGTCTAGAGACATGGGTGACACTACCTGGTCGTCATTTTAGCGGCGGTGAGGTCGATTTGGCCGACCTCTTTATGGCAACATA
>NZ_JBFUDR010000058.1:0-26848 GCF_056404615.1 Massilia sp. P2_C2
CGATCAAGCAATCGCACGGCGGCTCCAGCAAGCAGGCCCGCGCCGTCGCCGACGGCCTGGAAGCGTCCGTCGTGACGATGAACCAGGCCAACGACATCGACATGCTGGCCGACCGCGGCCTCGTCGCGAAGGACTGGGCGAAGAAATTCCCGGACAATGCCGCGCCCTACTACTCCACCATGGTGTTCCTGGTGCGCAAGGGTAATCCGAAAGGGATCAAGGACTGGGCCGACCTCGCCAAGCCGGGCGTGAAAGTCGTAATCCCGAACCCGAAGACCGCCGGCAATGGCCGCTACACGTACCTGGCAGCGTGGGGCTCCGTGGTCAAGAAGGGCGGCAGCGAAGCGCAGGCGCGCGAGCTCGTCGGCAAGATCTTCAAGAACGTGCCCGTGCTGGACGCCGGCGGCCGCGCCGCCACGACGACGTTCACCCAGCGCCAGATCGGCGACGCGCTCGTCACTTTCGAAAACGAAGTGAACCTGGTGCGCGCCGAATTCGGCGACGACTTCGAAGTCGTGTACCCGTCCATTTCCGTGCTGGCCGAATCGCCGGTGGCCGTCGTCGACAAGGTCGTCGACCGCAAGGGCATCCGCAAGCAGGCGACCGCCTACCTCAATTTCCTGTACTCGGAAACGGGCCAGACCATCGGTGCAAAACACTACATGCGCGTGCGCAACGACAAGGTCATGAAACAGTTCAGCACCAACTACAAGCCGATCCAGTTGTTCACCGTGGACGACGTATTCGGCGGATGGCGTGCTGCGCAGAAACGGCATTTCGACGACGRTGGCGAATTCGACAAGATCTACCAATCGAAATAAGACAGAACGCCACCATCCGTTCAAAAAGGAGGCCTCGCGGCAACGCGGGGCTTTTTTTTCTTGTAGAATCTTGCTGTTAGACTCGATATTTCAAGTACTGACGTAGACACACGGCAATGTTTGATGCTATCGTTCAACTTATTGGCATTGCATAGCTAGACGCTATCATCCGCCCCTCGACGCTGATGTTCCGCCGCCGTCCGGCGCCCGATCATTAACCGTACCCAGACACCATCCATGATCAAGAAAATCCTCGCTGCCGTAGTGATGACGATCTCCAGTGCGGCCGCCCTCGCCGTGCCGTTCGGATCGCAATCGGTGCTGGTCGTCGAAGACGATACCGGCAAGGTGCTGTTCGAAAAGAACGCCAGCACCGTCGCACCGATCGCTTCACTGACCAAGCTCATGACCGCCATGGTCGTGCTCGATGCCCACCAGGACATGAACGAGCCGATCGAAATCGAAAAAGAAGACGTCGACATGCTGAAGCACAGCACGTCGCGCGTCCCCGTCGGCGCGACCATTCCGCGCCGTGACGTCCTGCAGCTGGCACTGATGTCCTCGGACAACCGCGCCGCCGCCGCGCTGGCGCGCACTTATCCGGGCGGCATCGAGGCGTTCCGCGCCGCCGTCAAGCGCAAGATCACCGCGCTGGGCATGACGCAGACCGCGATCGAGGAACCGACCGGCCTGAGCCCGAACAACCGCTCGACGGCCGCCGACCTCGTCAAGATGGCGACCGCCGCGTCGAATTACGCGGAAATCACCCGCATCACCACGTCGTCGAAGGACCTGATCAACATCAAGGGCCGCGACGTCGAATACCACAACACGAACCGCCTCGTCGGCGCCAAGGGCTGGGATATCGGCCTGTCCAAGACGGGCTATACGCAGGAAGCGGGCCGCTGCCTGATCATGCGCGTGAAAGCGGCCGGCAAGAACGCCACGATGGTGCTGCTGAACGCGGGCGCCTCATCGGTGCGCATCCTGGACGCCCTGAACATCCGCCGCCACGTGCTGGGCGACGCCGGCCCCGTGTCGACGCGCGCCGACTCCCCGCGCCTGCACGCCAGCGCGGGTGGGCCGCGCATCCGTGCGTCGGTCGGAGGCAGCACCCGGCGCGGGCACAAGCACGTGACCGTGACGCGTCACCGCCGCCACCGCTGAACGGGCGCAGGCCGAAACAACAAGCCGGGTCGGGTCACCGTCCCGGCTTTTTTAATATTTACGCGGTGCATTCTCCGGTATCATGGCGCTTTTCCAACAAGCAATGACCGCATCATGAAACGCACCCGAGTCCTCGCCGCAGGCGCCGCCGGCGCCCTCCTCATCGTTGCCGCCACCAGCTTCGCCAGCCCGTGGTGGACCTTGCAACGCATGCAATCCGCCGTCGCCCATCGCGACGCCGATGCCGTCAGCGCCCAGGTCGACTTCCCCGCCCTGCGCGATAGCGTGAAAAGCCAGATCCTGGCATCGATGAAGGGCGATCCGGCCACGACCGAGAGCACGAATCCGGTGGCCGCACTGGGTACGTCCTTCGCGATGGCGGTCGTCAATCCGCTCGTCGACCTCATCGCTTCACCGCGCGGCGTCGCACTCATGCTGGAACAGGGCCGGATCGCACTCGCGAAACAGGCGCCGCACGCGAGCGACGCCAACGTGGCGCCGGAACGCCCCCGCTACGCGGTGAACTACCGCAGCTGGGACCGGTTCGCCGTCAAGACAAMGGATGGCAACTTCATTTTCCGTCGCGCCGGCCTGTGGAGCTGGAAACTGGCCGGCATCGAAGCCGCGGCCAAGCCCTGACCGCTAGCGCGACTTCAACTGGCGCACATGGCCTTCCAGCTCGGCGAAGGTCGGGCGCTCCGTGGCCGAGATGACCTTGCGGCCGAATTCCACGGCGATGGTCGGCGCATAGCCGTTCATCGACGCCAGCAGGGTCACTTTCACGCATTGCAGCGCCTTGACGACTTCCTGGTGGCGCCGGTGCAGCAGGCTCCCCAGCGGTGCGACGAGGCCGTACGACAACAGGATGCCGAGGAAAGTACCGACCAGCGCGGCCGCGATCAGGCCGCCCAGCTCGGCCGGCGGGCGGCCGATGGCGCCCATCGTGTGCACGACGCCCATCACGGCCGCGACGATGCCGAACGCGGGCATGCCGTCGGCCAGCTTGTGGATCGCCTGGACGGGGATGTCCGCGTCTTCCTGGTAGGTCGCGATCTCGTTGTCCATCAGGTTCTCCAGCTGGTAGCCGTTCATCGTCCCGGACACCATCAGCCGCAGGTAGTCCGTGATGAAGTCGAGCAGATGGTCGTCCAGCAGGATGACGCGGTACTTCGTGAAGATGGCGCTCTCGTACGGCGCGTCGATCTCGTCCTCGAGCGACATCAACCCTTCGCGCCGCACCTTCGTCAACAGGTCGAACAGCAGGGCCATCAGCGACATGTACAGCTCGCGCGTGTAGCGCGAACCGTGGAACAGGATCGGCAGGCTGCGCCACGTGAGGCCGATCGCCTTGCGGTCGTTGGCGATGACGAAGGCGCCCAGCGCACCGCCGAAGATCATCAGGAGTTCATAGGGCTGGAACAGCGCGGCCAGATGGCCGTCCTGCAGCACGAAGCCGCCGAACACGGCCAACAGCACGATGATGAAACCCACGACGATCAACATGATACCGCTCCGATAACTTTGCGCAGAGCGCAACTTTAACATTGTTGCCATGAAGAAAGCAAAGAACGCCGATGCGGCTACGTGTTTGGAACGTCCAATTCTTTGTACTTACACCTAGGCAAAAAGCTAAAATGTGATTTCCAACAACTATGGGGAATGTATGAAGTTACTTTCGATGTTGACGCTTTGCGTCGCGGCGCTGACTGTTCCTTTCACCGCACGAGCTCAAGCTCCTGCTCCCAATTCGGCCGCCCTGCAAGCAGTCGGATTTGGTTTTGCTCTTGGTGCAGAGCAATATCGCTCGCCTTATATCGAAGAGGCGACAACCAACGGTCCCAATCGTCTCGTGTCGGTTGACAAACAGTACAAGACCCTTCCTAGCTTATGGGCAACCATCAACTGGAATATCTTTACTTACAACAAGACATTCGGCCTCCTTCAAACAAACGACACTTCAAAGATCGGATTTGGCCTGTTCGCGGGAGTAAAGCTGGTAGGTGGGCCGGGTAATCAAGCGTTCGATGGCTTCGCCGTGGGACCTCAGGTTACATTTAAAACGACCGGAACAACGCCCCGTGATATCAGCCTCGGACTCGGATGGGTGACGCATAAGACTCGGGAGCTGGCGACAGGCATCGTTGAAGGGAAGTCACTGCCCGAAGATTACACGGATGTCAAATTCCGCCAAGGCTCCGAGAACTCGGTAGCACTGATGCTGTCCATCTCACTGTAATAGTCCAGCACAGAAGGCGCGGATACGCCACCCTACACCGGATCCTTGACGATCCGGTCGACGTAGCACCAGCCCCAACTTTCTCCCGGCTCCTTCGACCGGATCACCGGATGACCCGTCGAATGGAAATGGCGCGTGGCGTGCCTGTTTTTCGAATCGTCGCAGCAGCCGACGTGTCCGCATGTCATACAGACGCGCAGGTGCACCCAGGTGTCGCCTGTTTGCAAGCACTCTTCACAGCCGTCAGTATTGGCTTCGCGGGTCGCGATCTCGTGGAAATGGGTGCAGTCATGTTGCATACGTACTCCTCGTATTGAAGCGGTGATTGTCGGGACGGCACAATCATATTTATCCTCTACAAACCGATCCGCTGCAACGATTGCACGCGCCACGCGGCTACTTCTCGACCATCCCCCTGAGCCCGCTCGCCCGATGCGTGCGCCGCAGAATGGCCTCCCCCAGCACGGTCGGCTCCGGCGTCGTCAGCGTGAATTGCCGGCTCGCGCGCGTGATGCCCGTGTAGACCAGCTCGCGCGCCAGCACCGCCCCGCCCTCTTTCGGCAGGACCAGTACCGTGTGCGCGAATTCCGAGCCCTGCGATTTGTGGACCGTCATCGCGTACGCCGTCTCGACGTGGCGCAGCCGCGTGGCCAGCACGCTGCGCACGTTGTCGCCTTCCAGGAACCACACGCGCAACGAGCCCGGACGCGCGGGGTCCGGCAGCGCCAGGCCGATGTCGCCGTTGAACGTGCCGGTCGGGTAATCGTTGCGCGTGACCATCACGGGGCGCCCGATGTACCAGTCGCCGCGCACGATCAGGCCCGCGTGCGCGAGGCGTTGTTCGATGGCGTCGTTCAGGCCCCCGACGCCCCACTCGCCCTCGCGCACGGCGCACAGCACGCGGAACGCCTCGAAGCGCTGCAGCACGGCGCGCACCCACTCCTCGTGGTCCGCGTGCGTCGCGCTGCCGGCGCGCAGCAGTTCCAGGTAGGGGCGGTAGCCGTCGATGGCCAGCTGGATCACGTGGTGCTGGTGCGCGTGGTCGATCCAGCGCAGCACGCCCAACGATGCCGGTGCGCGCAGCACGGCCGCCGCGCCTTCCACGTCGCCCGCGTTGACGGCCAGCGCCAGCTTGCCGATCGGGCCGCCGAAGCGGCGGCTGTGGCGCAGCATGACGGTCTGCTGGGCCAGCGCGCCGCCGGCGCCCGCGAAACTCTCGGGGATCGTCTCGCCGCTGGTCGCCTGCACATAGGCCAGCGTGTCGGCGTCGTAGCGGCCGGCCTGGGCGTCGTGGCACAGGTCGCCCAGCACGGCGCCCGCTTCCACGGACGCCAACTGGTCCTTATCGCCCAGCAGGATCAGCGTAGCGCCCGCAGGCAGCGCGCCCAGCAGCGATGCCATCATCTCCAGGTGCACCATCGACGCCTCGTCGACGATCAGGACGTCCACGTCGAGCGGATTGCCGCGGTGGTGCGCGAAGCTGCGCGTGTCCGGGCGCGCGCCGAGGAGGCTGTGCAGGGTGCGCGCGGCGCCCATGCGGGTCGTCAGCTCGCGCAGCGGCAGCGCTTCGCCGACGCGCTCGGCCAGGTCGCCCAGCGCCTTGTCGATCGACTGCTTCAGGCGCGCCGCCGCCTTGCCCGTCGGCGCGGCGAGGGCGATGCGCTGGCGCGCCGCGTCCGGCGCGGTCGCGAACAGCAGCGCCAGCAGGCGCGCCACCGTGTACGTCTTGCCGGTGCCCGGACCGCCCGTGATGATGGCGAACGCGCCGCGCAGCGCGACGGCGCAGGCGATGCGCTGCCAGTCCGGCGATTCGCCCGCGCGCTGGGCGCCGAACAGCGCTTCCAGCCACGCATGCGCATGATCGACGTCGACCGGGCGGCGCTCCTGCGCGCGCGTGCGCACGCACGACGCCACGAGGGTCTCGTCGCGCCAGTAGCGGCGCAGGTACAGCCGGGAATCGTCCAGCACGAGCGGCTGGTCGTAATCGAGGTCGCCCACGCGCCACACCTGTTCGCATGCAGCCAGTTGCGCCATCCAGCCCTTGACGCCGCGCGGCAGGGGCTTCGCAGCCTTCGAAAGCAGCTTCCAGTCCTCGTCCGCCCAGCCGAGCAGCGCGGCCGGGTCGCCCACGAGGTCATCCAGCAGCAGGCAGCTGTGCCCTCTGCCTTCCAGCTCGGACAGCACGAGACTCGCGAGCAGCAGCGGCGTCGAACGGGCGCAGGCGGCGGCGCCCAGCGTGGCGACGAAGCGCGCGAACACGCCGGACAGCCGGCGCAATTCGCCCGCTTCCGTCAGGCGCTCGACCTCGCCCCAGAACGCGCCGATGTCGATGGCGTCAGTCTTCATGCGTGTCCTTTCCGAGCAGGCGGTCCAGGCCCTCCAGCAATTCCAGGTCCGGCTCCAGCAGGTAGCAGCCATGCGTGGCCGGGTTGCCGATCCCGCGCAGGAACAGGAACACGGCGCCGCCCAGGTGCTCGTGCGGCGAGTACGCGTCCCCCAGGCGCGCGCGCAGCAGGCGGTGCACGGCCAGCATGTAGATGGCGCCCTGGATGTCGTAGCGGTGCTCGGCCATGCCCGCCGCCATCGCGGCCTGCGTGTACGCCGTGTCGCCCGCCCCCAGCGCGTTCGACTTGTAGTCCAGCACCCAGTAACGGCCGTGGCATTCGAACACGAGGTCCGTGAAACCCTTCAGCATGCCGTGCAGCTGGCGCTCCGGCAGTACCGGGCGCGGCGTCTTCCCCAGCATGCGGCGGCGGCACAGGCGGTCGAGCGCGGCGACGTCCAGCTGGCGGCTGGGAAACCAGAATTCCATCTCGGCCAGCGGCGCATCGATGTCCGCCAGCGCGCAGCCGACCGGCGGCAGCGGCGTCACGGCGATCATGCGCAGCCAGGCCAGCGCATCGTCCAGCCGATTACCCCAGCCGGCACGCTGGATGCGCTGGGCGAGACGGTCGCGGAACTGTTCGTCGTCGACCTGGCCGAAGCCTTCCTGTGCCATCCATTCGAGTTGCTCGTGCAGGAAGTTGCCGGGGCCGGCGCCGCGCGGGAAGCGGTGCCACGGCGCGTCTTCGCTGTGCGCGACTTCGACGACGCCGGGATCTTCTTCCTCCAGCAGGTTTTCTTCCTGCGGCCGCGTGGGCGGCGCGGCTGCCGCCACCGTGTTCCGGGTCAACGACGTGAACGAGCCGACGGCCCAGTTGCGCTCGAACCGCGCCTCGAAGCGCGGCGGGTCCACCAGCTCCGGCCGCGTGTCCATACGGCGCAGCGGCGTGCAGCCGTCCGGGCTGGCCAGCGCATGCAGCTCGATGCCCGTGTCGACGGCCGCGTCGACGTCGCCGCGCAAGGCTTCCCAGCGCTCGCGCACCGAGGTCGCCGGCACCGGCGTGCCGCCCGTCAGCAGATAGCCGAGCGCCGATTCGTGCAGCAGGTTCTCGCCCTTCTTGCGCGGCGCGGCCACGGCGGCGACGCCGAGCCACAGGAAGTGCCGCGCGCGTCAGCGCCACGTACAGCAGGCGCAGATCTTCTTCCAGGCGGGCGCGGTCGACGGCCTCCATGGCCACGTCGGACAGGCCCAGGTCGATGCGGCGCTCGCCATCGTCTTCCACGTATTCGAAGAAGGCGCGGTTGCGGCGGTCCGTCTTGCGCGCCGTGACGGCGAACGGCAGGTACACGAGCGGATATTCCAGGCCCTTCGACTTGTGCACGGTGACCACTTTCACGAGTTCCGCATCGGACTCCAGGCGCAGCACGCGCTCGCTGTTGTTATCACCCCGCCCCTCGCCCATGCCCTCGATCTGCTCGGCGAACCAGCGGATCAGAGCCTGTTCGCCATCCAGCTCGCGGCTCGCTTCCTGCAGCAGCTCGGCCAGGTGCAGCAGATTGGTCAGGCGCCGCTCGCCGCCCGTCGCCGCGAGCAGCTTGGCGGGCAGGCCCAGTTCGTGGATGAAGCGGCGCAGCATCGCCAGCACGCCCTGGCGCTGCCACGCCTGGTGCAGGGATTTCAGCTGTTCCACACGCACTTCCCACGCCAGCTCGTCGCTCGCCAGCTGCGCCAGTTCGGCCAGCGGCAGCGCGCACGTCGCCGTCGCGAAGGCAGCGCGCGCAAGCGTGACGTCGAGCGGATTGGCGACGGCCTGCAGCCAGCGCAGCACGTCGCGGGCTTCGTCGCTTTCCACGACGGAGTCCTGGTCGGACAGGTAGACGCTGGCCGCCTTGCGCTGCACGAGCGCGCGCCGCACGGCGGCCGCCTCGCGCCGGTCGCGCACGAGGATCGCGATATCGGCCGGCATCAACCGCGTGAAGCGGCCCGCATCGTCCTCGAAGCCGACGTGCGGATCGTTCAGCAGGCGCACGATGTGCTCGGCGCAGTGCTGGGCGAAGAATTCGCGGTAGTCGTCCGCGCGCAGGTCTTCGATGTCCGCCATGCCGACGGCCAGCGCCTGGAACGGGCCATCGACGCCGACCAGCCGCTGCTTGCGGCCCGCCGCATCGACGGATTCGAACGGCAGCGGATTCTCTTCGCCCTTGCGGAAGCGGAACGCACCGGCCGCGTAGTTGCCCTCGGCGTGGCTGAACAGCCGGTTCACCGCGGCGACGAGCTGGCGCGTGGAGCGGTAGTTGGTACCCAGCTGGTAGTGCCGGCCCGCCGTCGCGCGGCGTGCAGACAAATAGCTGTGGATGTCGGCGCCGCGGAAGCCGTAGATCGACTGCTTCGGGTCGCCGATCAGGAACAGGCCGCGCGCCGGATCGTTGTCGGCCACGCGGTACAACAGGTCGAAGATGCGGTACTGGTCGGGCGACGTGTCCTGGAATTCGTCGACCATGGCCACCGGATACTGGTCGAGGATGCGCCGCCGCAGCGCCTCGCCGTTCGGCCCTTCCAGTGCATCCTTCAGGCGCGCCAGCATGTCGGCGAAGCCGAACTGGCGGTTGCGGCGCTTGAGCTCCGCCATGCGGTGCGCGATGGCGCAGGCGGCATGGCGCAACAGCGCGTGCGCCACCGGTGCAATGGCGTCCAGTCCCTCTTTCAGCGCGGCCGTGTGCTCGAAGCATTCGGGGACAGCCGCGCTGTAGTCCTTGCTGAACGCGCCGAGGATGCCGTCGGGTGTCAGCCGGGCCCACAGCGCGTCGGTTAGTTGCGGATAGTGCGCCTGGGGGTCGTCAGCCCAATGCCGCAGGGAATCGAAGCCCTTGGCCAGCGAGTCGGGCCGCATCCTGGTGCCGTTGAACGCCTTCGGATTGACGGCCCGTTGCGCCGCAATCCATGCTTCCATCGCGTCGGCGCGTGCATGCCAGCCCTCCTTCTGCCGCGCCAGTTCATCGCGCTGCGTGCGTTCCGCGTCCGCGATGACGGCACCCAGCGGCCGCTCCCTGCCGTCGTCGATGCGGCCGGCGCGCTGCACCAGCTCGCGCACCGAGCGTTTCAGCGCCTCGACGTCGCTCCAGCACGACAGGAGACTCTTGAGGGCCGCGCCGGACAGCGGGTACACGTGCTGGCGCCAGTAGTCATGCGCGGCGTCCTCGAACAGCGCGCGTTCGTCGCTGACGAGTTCTTCGTCGAACAGGCTGCCGCTGTCGAACGCGTGCTCGCGCAGCATGCGCTGGCACCACGCGTCGATGGTGAAGATCGCGGCTTCGTCCATCGTCTCGGCTGCGAGCACCAGGCGGTGCGCCGCCACCAGACGCGACGCCTCGTCGTCGTACGCATCGGCCAGCGCCTCCAGATACGGATCGTCCGCTTCCGCCTCGCCGCGGAAGCACGCGGCCGCCTGCACGAGGCGTGCGCGCACGCGGTTCGACAGCTCGCGCGTGGCCGCGCGGGTGAACGTCATGACGAGGATCTCGGGCGGCATCAACGGACGCACGAAGCCGGTTTCTCCACCATGGCCCAGCACGAGGCGCAGGTACAGCGCGGCGATGGTCCACGTCTTGCCCGTGCCGGCGCTGGCCTCGATCAGGCGCGAGCCGTGCAGCGGGAAGGTCAGCGCGTCGAGCAACTGGCTCATGCCTCGCCTCCGCCGGATTCATCGCCGCCCAGGCGCGTGACCGTCACGCCATCCTTCAGCCAGGCGACCAGCGGCCCATACAGGGCTTCGGCCACGACGGGCCAGCCGCCGGCCGCACGGAGCAGCGCGAATTCCGGCCACAGGCGTGCCAGGCACGGATCAACGACTTCGCCGTCGATTTCGAAGCCGCCGTCATACGTCTCGCGCGCATCGCCGCCGGCGAAATGCGCGAGCGCCGTCTTCGTCGCGACGGGCAGCGGCCGGTCGAGGTTCGACCGCCACAGCGCGACGAGCGTTTCCAGCTGCGCCCTGGCCGCGCCCTGCTCCAGCGGCGCCAGCGCAAGGCTCGCATCGCGCGCGACGAGCACGCCGCCGACCGTCTCGCCCATCGCGGCCGCGGCCAGCTGGCGCAGCCACGCGCCCATGAGCTTGTCGCCGCGCGGCTCGCCCTTGCGGTCCAGCACCTTGGACGACATCTGCAGCAGCCACACGGTCTCATCAATGTTGCTGCGCAGGCGGTCGATCCAGTCCTCGATGCGCAGGCCGCCCACGGCGACGCTCACCGCGAGCTTGGGCGCCGGGCGCGGATAGCGGCTGCTCGCCGCCAGCCAGGCGCGGCGCACGGGGACGAGGTCGTCGACGAGCTGCTGCTGCCACTGCCGGCCCACGAGGCCGATCGGCAGCACGCCTTCGCGCGCAAGCCGCGCGGCGCGCGTCTCCAGCACGTGGCGCACCTCGTCCGGCGGTTCTGGCGTGCCGCTGTCGTCCAGCAGTTCGTCTTCCAGGAAGTAGCGGTCGAGGGCGTCGAGCGAGAACGGTTCCTCGTCCTCGCCGACGACTTCCAGGTCCGCGAACGTCACGCCCAGGCGGCGGCGGAAGAAGTAGCGCGCGGGCTGGCGCAGGAAACCCGTCAGTTCGCCCAGCGTGAGACGGTAATCCTGGTCGATCTCGAACGGCGGCAGGGCATCGGCAAGAAGCGCTTCATTACCGGACTGCACGCCGCCCTGCACGTCGGCCCCGTGCGCCGAGCGCCATTCGCCCGCATACGTGAGCAGGCCGCCGCGCTCGAAGTAGCGGCGCGAGAAAGGCTGCAACGCGTGCACCGTCGTGCGCTCGGCCAGGTCGAGGTTCCAGCCTGCCGCGAGATAGTCGCGCAGCTGCGACACGAGCACGGACGCCGGCTGCTCCGTGTTGTCGCGCACGTTGCGGCCGACCCAGCTGACGTACAGCTTTTCACGCGCCGCCAGCACGGCTTCCAGCATCAGGTAGCGGTCGTCGTCGCGGCGCGAGCGGTCGCCAGGGCGGCCGAGTCCGGGCAGCGCCAGCAGGTCGAAGTCCGACTGGTGGCCGCGGCGCGGGAAGTCGCCGTCGTTCATGCCGAGCAGGCAGACGACGCGGAACGGCACGGCGCGCATCGGCATCAGCGTGCAGAACGTGACGCCGCCGGACACGAACTGGTGCGAGAGCGCCGGCTGGTCCAGCTGGCCGAGCCACGCCTCGCGCATCACGGCGAGCGACACGGGTTCGTCGAACAGCGCGTTCTCGCAGATCTCCAGCCAGCATTGCAGCGCTTCTTCCAGCTGGTGCAGCATCAGGCGGTCGTCCTCGCCCGTCGCGCGGAAGAACCGGGCCAGCAGGGCACGTGCACACGTGCCCCACTCGGCCGGGCGCAGCGTCTTGTCGAGTTCATCGCGCCAGGCCAGCAGCGCCTCGACCAGTTCCGCCAGCGAACCCGCCAGCGCGGCATCGAGCCCGCCCACTTCCGGGTACGGTTCGATGTCGCGGAAGCTCGCGCCATGCCCGGTCGCATAACCGAGCAGCATGCGACGCACGCCGAACAGCCAGGAATTCTGCTCGMCCGCGGAACCGAGGCCGAGGCCCGCGCGGTGGCGCTGGTCCAGGCCCCAGCGCACGCTGGCGCCTTCGGTCCAGTGGCCGAGGATGGGCAGGTCGGCATCTTCCAGGCCGAAGCGGGCGGCCACGGCGGGCACGTCCAGCAGGTCGCGCACCTCGCTCTGGCGGCAGCGCTGGTGCGGCAACCGCAACAGCCATTCCAGCGCCACGAGCAGCGGATTCACGCTGCGGTCCTTGACGTCGCCGATCTCGAACGGGATGTAGCGCGGATCGCTGCGCTTGTGCTGGTCGAACACGGCGTGCACGGCGGCCGAGAAGGCCTCGATGTCGGGCACCATCACGACCACGTCCCTGGGCCGCAAAGAATCGTCGCGCTCTTCCGCGAACCACGACAGCAGCTGGTCGTGCAGCACCTCGACTTCCCGTTGCGCGCTGTGGGCGATGTGGAACTCGATCGAGCGGTCGTCGGGCGATGGTGGCGTGTGCGGATGCTCGGCCAGCGGCAGCAGGTCGCGCACGGCGGCCTGCACCTGTTCCAATAGCGTGTCCCCAGGTTCTTCCGAGAACAGGTCGATGCGCATGTTGCCGAATTGCGCACCCTCGCCATTGTCGAATTCATCGAGCATGCGGACGAAGTCGCGGCCCTGCCGTCCCCAGCTCGCGAGCAGCGGGTGGCTGTGCGCGTGCAGCTGTTCGACGGGGATGTCGGCGAGGTCGCTGCCGTTGCGGTGCTGCTGGCGTTTATAGGCGGCGCGCAGCAGTTCGCGGCCTTCGATGATGTCGCCCCAGTAGAACTGGCACGGGTTCGGCACGGCCAGCAGCACCTGCGTGTGGCGCGACAGGCCCGCCATCGCCTGGATCGTCTGGTACGGCAGGGTGGACATGCCGAACAGGATCACGCGGCGCGGCAGGCGCAGCACGGGTTCGCGGTCCTCCAGCACGGCCGCCATGAACTGCTGGTGGATCGTCGCGCGGCCGGACCAGCGCCGCTCGGGCGGCAGGCTCGCATGGATCTCGCGCCAGAGCTGCGCCTGCCAGCACTGGTCGGGCGCCAGTGGGATAGCTGACGTTTCTCCCCCTCCGCCCGAGCGGCGCAACTGGTCCAGTCCCGCCGCCCAGTCGACGAGCCAGTCGGCGCGATAGACCTGGTACTGGTCATACAGGTCGGCGAGGCGCTCGGCCAGCTGCAGGCGCCGTTCGGCGTCGCCGTCGGCCAGGAAGTGGCGCAGCGGTTCGAATTTTTCCTTTTGCAGCAGCTCGGGCAGCAGGCGCATGAGGCGCCACGCCAGCGCGTCCTTGTCGAATGGCGAGCGGCGCGGCACCCGTTCCGGGCCCAGCATGCCGCGATAGGCTTCCCACTGGAAGCGCGCCGGCAGCGCCACGCGCGTGGCCGCGCACACGCCCAGTTCTTCCGCCAGCGCGATCTTGAGCCACTCGGCCACGCCGTTCGACTGGACGAGCATGATCTCTTCCTCCAGCGGGCCGAGCGGATTCGCGCGCAGCCAGTCGAAGACGGCGGTGCGCAGCAGCTCCATCTGGTTGCCGTGCAGGATGAGGAGGCCGGGGCGGATGGGGGATGGCATGATGCGACGTGACGGGAAGACTCGCGCAGCATACTACTTCCGGCCGCTCTGCGGTAGGGCCCCGGCAGGGCCGGGCGGGTCTTTACGTCTGGTGATCCTGCTGGCGCGTGCCCAGTTCGGCGAGGATGTGGCGTTCCAGCCGCGGCAGCAGGCCGCGCAGCCGCGCCGCCAGGGTGCGCGCCTGGCCCAGCGCGCCCGGCTCGACCTGGCGTTCGAGGTCGGCGCACAGGTCGCCGAAGCCCAGTGCCCCGACCGTGCGCGCGGACGATTTCAGCCGGTGCGCCACCGCGGCCGCGCGCGCCGGTTCCTGTGCGGCCAGGGCACGGTCGATGTCGCGCAGGGCGTCGCGCGCCGTGTCCAGGAACAGGAACGCGTATTTGCGCATCCGGTCCGGCTGGCCGTCGAACGCGTCGGACAGCACGCCCACGTCCAGCAGCGCGCCAACGCCGTGACTGCCCTCTTCCGCGCCCGGCGGACGACCCACGCCGTGCCCGACGGTGCGGGCCGCAGTGCGTCCCGTTGAGCGCGCGATCGTAGCGACGAGCGTGTCGGGCTGGGCCGGCTTCGTCAGGAATTCATCCATGCCCGCCGCAAGGCAGCGCGCCTGGTCTTCGATGCCCGCGTTGGCCGTCATGGCGATCACCTTCAGGTCGGCGAAGCGCGGATCGGCGCGGATGTGGCGCGTGGCATCAATACCGTCCATCACGGGCATCTGCACGTCCATCAGCACGCAATCGACGGGACGTTCCGTCAGCCGGACCAGCGCTTCGGCGCCATCGCCGGCGACCGTGACCAGCGCACCCGCGTCCTCCAGCAGCTCGCGCGCCACCAGCTGGTTGAACCCATTGTCCTCGACGAGCAGGATCGACAGGCCCGCGAGCGCGCCCGGCCCCGCCGGCAGCGGCCCGGTGGCGGATTGCAAGGCCGGGACGACGCCCAGGCGGGCCGTGAACCAGAACGTGCTGCCCTGCGCCGGCGCGCTCGTGACGCCGACGGTCCCGCCCATCAGCTCCGCCAACTGCTTGCTGATGACGAGGCCCAGGCCCGTGCCGCCGTGGCGCCGCGTCGCCGACGGGTCGGCCTGGTGGAACGGCGTGAACAGCTGCGCCTGGTCGGCGGGCGCGATGCCGATGCCGTGGTCCTCGACCTCGAAGCGCACCAGCAGGTCCGCGCCCAGCGTGCGCTCCACGCGTGCGCGCACGTGGACCGTGCCCCGCTCGGAAAACTTGATGGCGTTGCCGACGAAGTTCAGCAGCACCTGTTCCAGCCGCAGCGGATCGCCGCGCAGGGGCCGCTGCAGTTCCGGCACCACGTCGAACACGAGTTCGAGGCCGCGCGCCGCCGCCTGCGTGCCGAGCTGGCCCGCCACATTGCGCGCCAGCCCGTCCAGCGTGAAGTCGAGCAGTTCGAGCTCGACCTTGCCGGCCTCGATCTTCGAAAAATCGAGTATGTGGTTGATGATGCCCATCAGGTGCTGCGCCGAGTGGTGGATCCTGTCGAGGTAGTCGCGCTGCTTCGGTTCCGTGGCACGCTTGCGGGCCAGGTGCGCCATGCCGATGATGCTGTTCATCGGCGTGCGGATCTCGTGGCTCATGTTGGACAGGAAGTCGCTCTTGGCGCGGCTGGCCGCGTCGGCCCGGTCCTTCAGCACGTGCAGTTCGGTCACGTCGGTGGCCACGCACAGCACGGCCTCGACCTCGCCGTCGGCGCGCACGGGCACCTTTACGCTCCACAGCTGGCGCACGACGCCGTCATAGCCGGCGAAGGTATCCTGCACGGAACGTCCCTGCCCCAGTTCGAGCACGGGACGGTCCAGCTCCCACAGCGCGTCGGCCTGTGCCGGCGGCATCACCTCGCTGTCGCGCCGRCCCACGATCTGCGCCGCCAGCAGGCCCCAGGCCTGCGCCAGCTTCGCGTTCACGTAGCGGTAGCGGCGCGCGCGGTCTTTCAGGTAGACGAAGGCGTCGACATTGTCCAGCACGAGGTCGAGCAGCCGGCGCTGTTCGACGGCCGCCCGGCGCGAGCGGGCGAGGTTGAGGAACAACCCATACACGAGCAAGGTCACGCCGAAGCCGGCCGATCCCGCCAGCCATGGGAACACGTGCTTGACGCCGCCCGCCAGGTCGGCGCGGCGCGCAATGAAGCGGGCCTTCCACAGGTTGTCGTCGAAGCGCACGGGCAGCACGGTTTCCAGGACGTCGTCATCGTCGCGACCGGACCGCGCGGCCAGCATCGGCGCGGCTCCATCGTACAGCAGGTTGTCCGCGCCGCTCACCGACAACGGCCCCGTGACCCGGCTGTCGGCCGCCGCGTACAATTGCAGCGCAAGGGGCTGCGCATCGGCGCCCGGCAAGGCGCGCTGCACGAGGGCCGGGATCGAAAAACCGATGCCCACCGACCCCGCATACGCGGCGCGCCGCCCTTCAACGTCGCGCGGGACGGCGTCGCCCGCCGGAATGCGGTAGACCGGGACGCGCAGGCCGAGGCCCAGGTGGCGCACGGGCCGTTCGACGACGATGGGCTTGCCGGATGCCGCGATGCGGCCGCTGTCGCGTGCCAGCGCCAGCGTCTGGGCGATGGCGGGCGCCCCGGCCGTCAGGTCCACGCCGAATTTTTCCGGCAGCGGCGGCTCCAGGTAAGTGAGCACGGTCGAGAATGGACGGTGCCCTGCGGGACGGATCGCGAAGTCCGGATAACCGGCCGGCGCGAGACTGCGGTCGTTGCGCACGGCGGCGACGAACGCGTCGCGCGCATCCTCCTCCACATAGGCCGCGTAATTGACCGATTCGATGGCCGGATAGTGTTCGGCCACGCCGAGCGCCTCGACGTAGCGGTGGAACTGCAGTCGCGTGACCGTGCCGCCATTCGCCTGGAACAGGCCACCCAGGCCGCGCACCACGTCCGCGTACGAACGCACGGCACCGTCCAGGTGCTGGCGGCTGGTGCGCGCGAGGTGGTCGAAGCGCGCCTGTGCATCGGCGTCCACCGTATGGACCGCGCCCAGGTACAGGCCGGAGCCGGCCGCCGCGGCCAGCGCAAGGCCGCCGGCCCATAGCAGCGTGGCCTTGCCTGAATTGCGGATCGTGAAATCTGCCATTGGACGGGTCAGCGAAATTGCTCCACGGAAATTTTTAGATGTTTGCTAGTATGTCCGAAACTGGCCGAAATGGCGAGCACGATACGAAGAAAGGAAAAACGATGCGGGAAATGGATCACGACAGTACGGACCCCTGGCTGTGGCTGGAAGACGTCGATTCGGACGAGGCACTCGACTGGGTCCGCGCGCGCAACGCGGAAACCGAACGGGAACTGGGCGCCCTGCCCGGCTACGCCGCGCAGCGTGCGCGCCTGAAGACGATCCTGGATTCGCGTGACCGCATCCCTTACGTGGGCCACCACGACGGCCGTTACTATAACTTCTGGCGCGATGCCGACCACGAACGCGGCATCTGGCGCCGTACCACGCTGGACGAGTACCGCAAGCCGGCACCCGACTGGGAAACGGTGCTGGACCTGGACGCGCTCGCGCGCACGGAAGCGGAGAACTGGGTCTGGGCCGGCGTGAGCTTCCTGGAGCCGCATGGCACGCGCTGCCTCGTCTCGCTGTCGCGCGGCGGCGGCGATGCCCACGTGGTACGCGAATTCGACGTGGCCACGCGGACGTTCGTCGCCGGCGGCTTCGAGCTGCCGGAAGCGAAGACGAGCGCCGGGTGGGTCGCCCACGACACGCTGTTCGTCGCCACCGACTTCGGCCCCGGTTCGATGACGGCGTCGGGCTACCCGCGCATCGTCAAGGCCTGGCGCCGCGGCACGCCGCTGGAGGCGGCCACGCTCGTGCACGAGGTCGGGCCGGACGACCTGTCGGTGTCCGCCTGGCAGGACCCCACACCCGGCTACACGCGCCAGTTCGTGCAGCGCCAGATCGATTTCTACACGAGCGAGCTGTTCCTGCGCGATCCGGCAGATGGACGACTGACCACGGTCCCGAAGCCGCTCGATGCCAACGCGTTCGCGCTGCGCGACCAACTCGTCATCGAACTGCGCTCGGACTGGACGATCGATGGCCACGCCTGGCCGCAGGGCGCCCTGCTGGCCATCGGGTTCGACCGCTTCATGGCCGGCGCGCGCGACTTCGACGTGTTGTTCGAACCGACGCCGACGACGTCGCTGGACGGCATCGCTGCCACGCGCGGATCGCTGTTCCTCACCATCCTCGACAACGTCCGCAACCGCATCGTCGAGTGGACACGCGCCGACGGCGGCTGGCGCCGGCGCGACGTGGCGGTGCCGGGCATGGGTGCGCTGCACGTGTCCGCCGTCGACGAATATGATTCGGACCAGGTCTTCGTGACCGTCACGGACTTCCTCACGCCGAGCAGCCTGACTTTGATGGACGCCGGCAGCGACGCACGCGAACGGTTGAAAGCCATGCCCGCGTTCTTCGACGCGGCACCGTATGCCGTCAGCCAGTTCACGGCCCGCTCGGCCGACGGTACCGACATCCCGTATTTCGTCGTGATGCGCAAGGACGCGCCGCTGGACGGCAGCCATCCCACGCTGCTGTACGGCTACGGCGGCTTCGAGGTGTCGCTGACGCCCTTCTACAGCGGCGTCACGGGCGCGGCATGGCTTGCGCAGGGCGGCGTGTATGTGCTGGCGMACATCCGCGGCGGCGGCGAATTCGGCCCGCGCTGGCACCAGGCGGCACTGAAGGAACACCGCCAGAAGGCCTTCGACGATTTCCTGGCCGTCGCCGAGGATGTCGTCCGGCGCGGCATCACGCGCCCGCGCCACCTCGGCATCATGGGCGGCAGCAATGGCGGCCTGCTGGTCGGCGCGGCGCTCACACAGCGTCCTGACCTGTTCGGCGCCGTCGCCTGCCAGGTGCCGCTGCTGGACATGCGCCGCTACCACCAGCTGCTGGCCGGCGCCTCCTGGATGGGTGAATACGGCGATCCCGATGATCCCGACGAGTGGGCGTACATCGCACGCTACTCGCCGTATCAGAACGTCTTTGCGGATCAACGGTATCCGCGCGTGCTGTTCACCACATCCACCCGCGACGACCGCGTGCATCCCGGTCATGCGCGCAAGATGGCAGCCCGCATGCGGGAACAGGGTCACGACGTCCTGTATTGGGAAAACACGGAGGGAGGACATGCCGGCGCCGCCAACAACGAGCAGACCGCGACGATGTGGGCACTGACATATTTATTTCTTTTAAGCCAACTCAAATGATCATCTGACACAACTCATAACCACTGTCAACGGTAACCGTTGGTTTCAAAAAGACCGCTACTGAACAATGCATTAGGGAACTAGCAGGGTTGCTAGGACGCTAAATGAATGTTGCATGGAATACTTGTCTCACACACATCTTTTCCTTGAGAGGAGCGGCGATGGCTAATGATTTCGTTACCGAAGCAAGCCTGCGGGAACCCTCGGCAGGCACCCTGAAACCGACCGCGTCTCTGGCGCCCTCCATCGGTGATCTGAAGAAGTATCGGATCAGCAAGCGCGAGAGCCAGGAAAAATTCTGGGGCCGTTTCGGCGTGACCCAGTCCAGCGGCAGCCGCTTCGAAACGGGTCTGGCCATTCCGGCCCCGGTGGCTCTGCTGTTGAAACTTTATGTCAACGGCAAACTCAACGATGGTGATCTTCTGGGGTAATCAAACCCAGCGAGATTGCTCGCACGACCGCCTGTTGCCGGGTGTTGACGTTGAACTTCTGACGGATATTCCCCATATGAAAGTTCACCGTCGCCTCGGAACAGCCGGTAATCTTTGAAATCTCCCACGACGACTTGCCCACCATGACCCAGTTGAGCACTTCCAGCTCGCGCGGGGTCAGGCGAGGCGCCGCCTCTTGCGTCGGCGGCGGGCAGAAACGCACACCCGACGCGAACGCATAATCCCGTACCAGCGCCAGGTCCGGCAGCAGATGTGTCACGTCGCGCAGGAACGGGCCGTCCGGCGCCGTGTCCGCGGCAAAGCACAGCAGGCCGAATTCCCCGTTCGGACCATGGATCGGAAACGTCACGCCGGCGCGGATGCCGTACGTGCACGCCTCTTCATACATTGCGCGCTGGGCCGGGCTGCGGAAGATGTCCGGCTGCCAGATCAGCGGCAAGGTGCTGGACATGCAATGACTGACGACCGGGTCCACATAGGCGAACCGCTCGGCGTCATAGCGCTCGCGCCATTTGGTTGGGTAATTACTCTGGACGAAAGCATTCTCCAGGCGCGCATGACGCGACCCCGCCATCCCGAACAGGACCTTGTCGAATCCACAATTGCGCCCGAGGGCGAACAGCGCTTCGCCCCAACTGGACGCGGTGTCGGAATGTAACAACTCGTCAAGATTGACGGCCTTCATGTTTACCTCGCGCTGTTGATGTAACGACACTCGATATGCTAGTTGAGTTGTAACCAAAAAGCACGAAAAATTAGCCTTTTGTTCATTATGGCAGAGCTATAACTTTTGCTCAGTTGTCGTTCCGATACACCTACCCAGAATAACACCTCATCCAATCGTGCGCCGGTCCCCACGAATTTCAATTATTCTCGCGCGAATTGTCCAATTAAAATTTCATAAATGCAAGTTTTTATCGCTTTGGTAACAAGTGCCGCGATACGACACCTATGCTTGACTTGACCGGACACAAGAGTATCGTTGCGTCTTCCAGACATTTAACATATGCGTTCGTCCAAAGTCTTGCTCGCACGTGCTCCTTTCTCGCAGTTCACGGTGCCCGCCGGTGCCCGCCTTCCGTTCTCTTCTACCTCGAGGATTCCTAGTCAATGAATAACATGACCGACATGGCTGAACAGCTCGACGTCAAGCTGTTGCTGTCCACGCTGATGGCGCTGAAGAAAGGCGACTTCTCCGTGCGCATGCCGTCCGACTGGACCGGCGTGTCCGGCAAGATCGCCGATACCCTGAACGACATCATCGAGACCAAGGAAAAGATGGTCGAGGCGGTCACCGAAGTGTCGCGCGTCGTCGGCCGCGAGGGCCACCTGACGCAGCGCGCCTCCGTGCCGGGCGCGGCAGGCGGCTGGTCCACCATCATCAGCTCCGTCAATACCCTGATCGACGACCTCGTGCGCCCGACCACGGAAATGGCGCGCGTCATCGGCGCCGTGGCGAAAGGCGACCTGTCGCAGACGATGGCGCTGGAAGTGGACGGCCACCCGCTGAAGGGTCAGTACCTGCGCGCGGCAACCACGGCGAACACGATGGTGGAACAGCTGTCGTCGTTCTCGTCCGAAGTGACGCGCGTGGCGCGGGAGGTCGGTACCGAGGGCAAGCTGGGCGGCCAGGCCTACGTGCCGGGCGTCGCCGGTACGTGGAAGGACTTGACGGACTCCGTGAACTCGATGGCGGGCAACCTCACGTCCCAGGTGCGTAACATCGCGGAGGTGACCACCGCCGTGGCGAACGGCGACTTGTCGAAGAAGATCACGGTGGACGTGCGCGGCGAGATCCTGCAGCTGAAGGACACCATCAACGTGATGGTGGACCAGCTCCGTTCCTTCGCGTCCGAGGTGACCCGCGTGGCGAGGGAGGTCGGTACGGAAGGCAAGCTCGGGGGCCAGGCGTACGTGCCGGGCGTTGCCGGTACCTGGAAGGACCTGACCGACAACGTGAACTTCATGGCGTCGAACCTCACGGGCCAGGTGCGTAACATCGCGGCGGTGACGACCGCGGTGGCGAACGGCGACCTTTCCAAGAAGATTACCGTGGACGTGAAGGGCGAGATTCTCGAGCTGAAGAACACCATCAACGTGATGGTGGACCAGCTCTCCTCGTTCGCATCCGAGGTGACCCGCGTCGCAAGGGAGGTCGGTACGGAAGGTAAACTCGGCGGCCAGGCGGTCGTGAAAGGCGTTGCCGGTACGTGGAAGGACTTGACCGACTCCGTGAACTCGATGGCGGGTAACCTCACGGGCCAGGTGCGTAACATCGCGGACGTGACGACCGCGGTGGCGAACGGCGACCTGTCGAAGAAGATCACGGTGGACGTGAAGGGCGAGATTCTCGAACTGAAGAACACCATCAACGTGATGGTGGACCAGCTGAACTCCTTCGCCTCCGAGGTGACCCGCGTGGCGCGCGAGGTGGGTACCGAGGGCAAGCTGGGTGGCCAGGCGAACGTGCCGGGTGTCGCGGGTACGTGGAAAGACCTCACGGACGGCGTGAACTCGATGGCAGGTAACCTGACGGCGCAGGTGCGCAACATCGCGGAGGTGACGACCGCCGTGGCGAACGGCGACCTGTCGAAAAAGATCACGGTGGACGTGAAGGGCGAGATTCTCGAACTGAAGAACACCATCAACGTGATGGTGGACCAGCTGTCCTCGTTCGCGTCCGAGGTGACCCGCGTCGCGCGTGAGGTGGGTACCGAGGGTAAGCTCGGTGGCCAGGCGTACGTGCCGGGCGTCGGCGGTACCTGGAAAGACCTCACCGACAACGTGAACTTCATGGCGTCGAACCTGACGGGCCAGGTGCGTAACATCGCGGCGGTGACCACCGCCGTGGCGCGCGGCGACCTGTCCAAGAAAATTACCGTGGACGTGAAGGGCGAGATCCTGGAACTGAAAGACACCATCAACGTGATGGTGGACCAGCTGTCCTCGTTCGCATCCGAGGTGACCCGCGTGGCGCGCGAGGTGGGTACGGAAGGCAAGCTGGGCGGCCAGGCGAACGTGTCTGGTGTCGCGGGTACGTGGAAGGACTTGACGGAGAACGTCAACCAGCTGGCGGCAAACCTCACGAACCAGATGCGCGCGATCGGTGAAGTGGCGACGGCGGTGACGCGCGGCGACCTGTCGCGTTCCATCCAGGTGGAAGCGCGCGGCGAAGTGTCGTACCTGAAGGACAACATCAACGAGATGATCCGCAACCTGAAGGAGACGACGCAGAAGAACGCGCAGCAGGACTGGCTGAAGACCAACCTGGCGCGCTTCACCCGCCTGCTGCAGGGCCAGCGCGACCTGCAGGCCGTGACGAAGCTGATCCTGTCGGAGCTGGCACCGCTGGTCTCCGCGCACCACGGCGTGTTCTACATGATGGATTCGCAGGAATCCGACGCGCGCCTGCGCATGATCGCCTCGTACGGCTACCGCTCCAGCCGCAAGCTGCCGACGTCGTTCCTGCCGGGCGAAGGCCTGGTCGGCCAGTGCGCGCTGGAGAAGACCCGCATCTGGCTGACGGACGTCCCGCGCGACTACATCGTCGTGTCCTCGGGCCTCGGCTCGGCGCCGCCGACCAATATCGTCGTGCTGCCTATCCTGTTCGAACAACAGGTCAAGGCCGTCATCGAGATCGCGTCGCTGGACCGCTTCACGGAAACCCACCTGTCCTTCCTCGACCAGCTGATGGAATCGATCGGCGTCGTGCTGAACACGATCGAGGCAAACAGCCGGACGGAATCGCTGCTGACCCAGTCGCAGTCGCTGGCGCAGGAACTGCAGCAGACCAACCAGGAGCTGGCCGAAAAGGCGCGCCTGCTGTCCGAACAGAACATCGAGGTGGAGCGCAAGAACCGCGAGGTGGAACAGGCCAAGCTGGCACTGGAAGAAAAGGCCACGCAGCTGGCGCTGTCGTCCAAGTACAAGTCCGAGTTCCTGGCCAACATGTCGCACGAGCTGAGGACGCCGTTGAACTCGCTGCTGATCCTCGCGCAGCAGCTGTCCGACAACCCGGAAGGCAACCTCTCGTCGAAGCAGGTGGAATTCGCGAAGACGATCCACGGCTCCGGCTCCGACCTGCTGACCCTGATTAACGACATTCTCGACCTGTCGAAGATCGAGTCCGGTACCGTCACCCTGGACGTGTCGGAATACCGCTTCTCGAACCTGCGCAACTACGTGGACCGCACGTTCCGCCACATGGCCGAGGCGAAGCACCTGGGCTTCGCGGTGGAACTGGCCGACAACCTGCCGACCGCCGTGATGACGGACACCACGCGCCTGCAGCAGGTCTTGAAGAACCTGCTGTCGAACGCGTTCAAGTTCACCAGCCACGGCAACGTGTCGCTGACGATCAGCCTCGTGACGAGCGGCTGGACGGCGGACCACCCGCACCTGCTGCATGCGGACGCCGTGCTGGCGTTCTCCGTGCGCGACACCGGCGTGGGCATCCCGGCCGACAAGCTGCAGCTGATCTTCGAGGCATTCCAGCAGGCCGACGGCTCCACCGCCCGCAAGTACGGCGGCACGGGCCTTGGCCTGTCGATCTCGCGCGAACTGGCACGTCTGCTGGGCGGCGAAATCCGCGTGGAGTCCACCGTCAACATCGGTTCCACGTTCACCCTGTACCTGCCGTACAACCGCGCCGGCTTCATCAACTACGAGCAGACGCGCCAGCCGCAGCCGGCCCGCCTGGCCCCGCCGCAACCGCAACCGCAACCGCAACCGTCCGCCGCCTCCGCGCCGGCCGTGCTGCTGGAAGCCGAGACCGATCCGGACGCGGGCGGCACCGTCACGACCCTGACCTTGTCCGACGCTTCCGGCAGCGTCGTCGAATACGCGACCATGCTGGACGACCGCGGCCTGATCGTGCCGGGTGACCCGTCCGTGCTGATCGTCGAGGACGACGATCGCTTCGCCAAGGCCCTGCTCGACTTCGCGCGCGAAAAGAACTTCAAGGGCATCGTCACGCACCGCGGCGATTCCGCGCTGTCGCTGGCGCGCGACTACCTGCCCTCGGCGATCCTGCTCGACATCGACCTGCCGGACATCGACGGCTTCACGGTGCTCGACCGCCTGAAGCGCGATCCGAGCACGCGCCACATCCCGGTGCACGTGATGTCGTCGCTGCGCGAGCGCGAGCGCGCGTTGCGCCAGGGCGCGATCTCGTACATCAACAAGCCCGTGAGCCGCGAGATGCTGCAGGAGGAATTCAAGCGCATCCAGAAATTCCTGATGGGCGGCAAGCGCGCGCTGCTCGTCRTCGAGGACGACATGGCGCAGCGCGAGGCGATCGTCTCGCTGATCGGCGATTCGGACGTGCGCATCGTGACCGCGGAAGACGGCAAGACGGCGCAGGAAGCGCTGGCGCAACAGCATTTCGACTGCATGGTGCTGGACCTCACCTTGCCCGACATCTCCGGCTTCGACCTGCTCGACCAGATCGGCAAGCAGTCGCCCCTGCGCGACCTGCCGATCGTGATCTACACGGCGCAGGAACTGTCGCGCAAGGAGGTCACGAAGCTGAAACGCTATGCCAAGACCATCGTCGTCAAGGACGCGCGCTCGCCCGAGCGCCTGCTCGACGAGACGGCACTGTTCCTGCACCGCTCGCAGGCCAGCCTGCCGGAGACGCAGCGCCGCATGCTGGAAGAGATCCACGCGGCGGACGGCGGCCTCGCGGGCCGCAAGGTGCTGATCGTCGACGACGACCTGCGCAACATCTTCGCGCTGTCGTCGCTGCTGGAGCGCCAGCAGATGCAGGTGCTGTTCGCCGAGAACGGCCGCGACGGCATCGAGGTGCTGGAAAAGGATCCGACCATCGAGATCGTCCTGATGGACATCATGATGCCGGAGATGGACGGCTACGACACGATGCGCGCCATCCGCCGCATTCCGAAATTCAAGTCGCTGCCGATCATCACGCTGACCGCGAAGGCGATGAAGGGTGACCGCGACAAGTGCATCGCCGCGGGTGCCTCGGACTACATCACCAAGCCGGTCGACGTGGCCCAGCTGCTGTCGATGATGCGGGTGTGGTTGCACTGATGGCGGCTGTTCCCACCGCGGCATGGACCGGCCTGACGGCCGGGCTGGCGGTCGAGGAGCTGGAAACGGAGCTGCTGCTGGAAGCCCTGTTCCAGCGCTTCGGCCACGACTTCCGCGCATACGACCGCACCGCCCTGCGCCACCGGTTGGCGGGCGTGATGCGCGCGCGCGGCGCGGCCACGCTGTCCGGCCTGCAGGAACAGGTGCTGCACGATCCGGCCGCGGCCTCCGCGCTGCTGCGCATGCTGGCACCGCAGCCCGCCGGCCTGTTCGACAATACTGGCCACATGCAGCGCCTGCGCACCGTGCTGGCGCCGTCGCTGCGCGCGTGGCCCGTGCCGCGGGTCTGGGTGGCGGAATGCGCCGGCGTCGGCGAGGCGTGGACGCTCGCCATCGTGCTCGCGGAAGAAGGCGTGCTGGGCAAGCTGGACATCCATGCGACGCTCGCCAACGAAGAACTGGTGACGGAAATGCAGGACGCGTGGCTGCCCATCGCCGAGCTGGACTCGGCCAGGGCGCGTCACACGGCCGGCGGCGGCACCACGCCGCTGGCGGCCTACTTCGAAGTGCGCGACGGCCGCGCCCGCCTGCTGCCGGACCTGCGCCGCCGCATCACGTGGTCACAGTACAGCGTCGTGACGGATGCGTCGTTCAACGAGTTCCAGGCGATCCTGTGCAGCGGCACGCTGTCCGACTTCGGCCCCGTGCTGCGCCAGCGCGTGCTGCGTCTGTTCCACGACAGCCTGGCGCGCTTCGGCGTGCTGTGCCTGGACCGGCCGATGGCCGTGTCGGATGCGTACTCCAGCTCGTACCAGGCGTTCGAGGGCGACCGGCCCTGGTATAAAAGGGTGCAATGAGACGGGTGCAATAAGTAGGTCGGTTGATTACATGACCTGGGCGCTCGGCCGCTGCGCGATGCGGTCGCGCCAGCGCTGCAGGTTCACATAGCCCTCCTCGCCCGGCCGGAACTTCATCAGCCCGCGCGCGAATTCCAGTGCGCAGAACGCGGTGATGTCGGCGATCGTGAAACGCTCGCCGGCCACGAAGTCGCGGTCGGCCAGCACGCCGTCCAGCCAGTGCGCCGTCTCGCGCACCTTTGCGCCCTGCGCGGCGCCGAAGTCGGGGAACTGCGGCTGTTCCAGCACGGCCAGGCCGGGATGCGTGTGGCGGACGACGTTGGCGATGCGCAGGAACAGCTGCAGCTCGCAGCGCCGGTCCATCATCTCGATGAACGCCCGCTCCTCGAAATCCTCGCCCATCAGGTTCGGGTTCGGGTACAGGCCTTCCAGATAGGTGCAGATGGCGCGCGTCTCGGCCRGCGTGCGGCCGTCGGCCAGTTCCAGTACGGGCACCTGGGCCATCGGATTCAGCGCCGTGAACGCCTCGTCACGGTGCTCGGCCTTGCCCAGGTCGACCTGCACCAGCCGGATGTCGGCGATGC
>NZ_JBFUDR010000059.1:0-26600 GCF_056404615.1 Massilia sp. P2_C2
CGCTTGAGCTTGGCCAGCACCAGCTTCAAATGCTCGATCTCGGCGGTACGCGTCGATAGTTCGGCCGACAGGTGCGCCACGCGCGCTTCGCTGGCCTGCAACGCCGCCTCACGTGCCAGCAGCATCGCTTTCAAGGCGTCGATATCGTCGGGCAGGTGGGAGGCGTCGGGCATGCGGCCCAGTTTACGCGGGTCAGCCCACGTTTACAAGGCCGACTGCGGGCGCCAGGTGCGCTCGGGGCGCCGCCAGTCGATCCCCTCCAGCAGCATCGAGAGCTGGGCTTGCGTCATCGTTACCGTCCCCTCGCTGGCTTGCGGCCAGATGAAGCGCCCGCGCTCGAGCCGTTTGCACAGCAGGCACAGCCCGTCGCCGGTCCACCACAGCACTTTTACCAGGTCGCCGCGCCTGCCACGGAACACGAACACATGGCCACTGTACGGGTCTTCCTGCAAGGCCGTTTCCACTTTTGCGGCCAGGCCGTTGAAGCCCGAGCGCATGTCGGTCACGCCGGCGGCCAGCCAGATGCGCGTACCGGCGGGCAGTCCAATCATGGATGCAACCCTTGCAACACCAGTGCCAGTGTCGCCGGATCGGGCGTGCCGCGAATGCAGACCGTGGCCTGGCCCAACTGAATTTCGATGGTGCCCGCACCGCCAATGCGAAGAAGTTCTTCCCGCTCGGCCGTCAACGCGACCGGCAGAAACTGCGTCGTCGTCGTGCCCAGCAAACCGGCACGCAACTGGCGTCGCCAGCGAAACACCATGTTCGTGTTCAGCCCGTGCCGCATCGCCAGCTGGGCTACCGACACCGACTCGTCGCACGCCTGCTGCGCCAGCTGTCGCTTGAACTCCAGCGGATAGTTCGTGCTGCGCCGACGCTTCTTTTGTTCTGCTTCACCCGCCAAGATAGTCCCCGCTAAAAAATAGTGGGGGCTATGTTGCGTGGCGCGCTATCGGGTGTCTACACGGTGCTGGGTCGACGCTTACCTCTCTGCAAGCACAGCCCCGATCTTGATATATGCCATCAGTGATTCTCCAATCGTCAAAGGAACGCTTGGCTCGAATCATTCCATTCGGCAGTTTTCCGGCAAAGGGCAGTTTTTGACGCAACCTTTGCTTCCTAAAAAAGAAAAAAAGCCCTCACGATTTCTCGTAAGAGCTTGATTTCAAAAAACAAATTGTATTGGTAGGCCTCCCCGGAGTCGAACCGGGCACCAACGGAGTAGGATGGGCGGACAGCCCCTTTCAACGCGTGGCGATTAGCCGCGCATTGTAGGAAACCAACCGCCTTCCTCCGAACGCAACGTGCAAGTTTCCAAGCATTGCGCTCTCCAGTTGTCCTGCTGCGCCGTCATCTTGCCGCCACAAACGGGTTGTGTAAGTCGATCAGCCTAATCCCGTCGTAGATGCCTGCGTGTATCTTCCCATGACAGGACCCGCAGGCGGGTATCTGTTTCCGGTTCAATGTAGCGAGCAGCTTCGTAAAACCCTGCGGGGGCTTATCTCCCAACTTCCGGACATGTCTGACGTGATGCATCTGTACGCCATCATCCGAACCACATATAACGCACGATTCCCCGAGCTTACTTCGAGTTCGCATTCGCGAATGTCTTCTTAGAACAGCATCTGGTGATGGCAGGTCGCCGATCATAAACCGTGAAGGATGGCGTGACCAATCTGTGACGATCGGCATGCTTACCCCATAGCTCTTACCCTTACTGTTCTGCTTGAACACCGCCAAGCTATCCCCATGCTTTCGGAAAACCTGTTTCAACGAGAGCCGGTGTTTCTTTGCCAAGGTTAGTGCTGCTGAATATTTCAGAACGTATTGGACCCTGTGCAGCTTTACGTAATTATCCGCAAAACTGTAGTAGTTCAATAACCCTCTTAACACCGATCCGTAGATCGAGACGATTTGATCGTCGTCCAGCAGAGCCCATGCATTTTTCGGCAGTGGCTCCCCTTCTCGGCTGCAAAACCCCTTGTCATGAAGCTTCTCTATCAGCTTGCCAACTGGTGCCCACAATTGTGGAAGCCAGCCTGTCACTCGCTTGTCGAATGCTTTTCCGTTTCGGATGACCTTCTGCACTTTCTGCGTCGTGGATCCGATCTTGACGCGCGTTCCTAGGAAAAACGCCTCCTGGGTCTTCGCGTTACGAATATGCGTCTTCTCCATGTTGAGCGTGAGTCCCAGCTTATCTTTCATGAAGTCTTTGACCTCATTACGGATGAGCTCGGCAAGCGCCTTCGGTCCGTTGACACCTACGCACCAGTAGTCCGCGTACCTGACATACTTGAGCCTAATGAATGAGCCATCGTTGCTTCCTGATGGAATCTTCATATTCGCCAGTTTTGCCGCACGAACTTCTTTCGCCTTCAGGGCCCGCATTTCTGATCCCAGTTCTAGCTTGTCAATCTCTTGACGAGCCTTCTCTAGTCTCTTATAAGCCCTTATGCTTTCAAGGTTTCTCCCACGTTTTTCTCCCTTCTCCGTCTTTGCAATGTACTCGGCCATATACTGGTCTAGCTCATGCAAAAATATATTGCACAGAATCGGGGAAACGATGGACCCTTGTGGTGTTCCGATGTCGCTGTTTACCGGTGTGCGGAACTCATAGTAGCCCGCTGTAAGAGCCTTCCTGATCAGGTTGAGGAAACGTGTATCACTAATCCGCTTCTTCAAGCATCCAATCAGGAGGTCGTGGTCAATATTGTCGAAAGCGGCTTTGACGTCACCCTCAACGATCCACGCTACTCCACTCCAGTTGTCTCGTATCGACTTAAGCGCAGTGTGACAACCTCGGTTAGGTCTGAATCCATGACTTGCGTCTGCAAAGCTTGCCCCGTACGGACTTTCATAGATCGTATCGAGGATCATTCTCATGACCTCTTGGACTACTTTGTCTTTGGGGGATGCGATGCCGAGCGGCCGTTTGCCGCCATTTGCCTTAGGGATGTGCACTCTACGGGCTCTGCTGAACTGAAAAGCTTCAGTCCGCATTTTTGCGATGATGTTATCTATCGTCGCGAGCGAGAACTCGTCGAGTGTCGACCCGTCAGCACCTGGGGTCATGTTTCCGGGGGAGCTTTTCAGCCTCTCATACGCGACTATATACAGATCCTTCCTGTACATCAGACGGTAGAGGTCCCCGTTAACCCAACTAGGGTCAGCGTTCTTCTTGCGCAGTACTTCCAATCTTTCCAGGTCGTTGCTACTCATCCGAGTAAACCTTTACTATTGAAAGCGCGTACAACCTGCTGTGCTTCCCTTTCTCCTTGCATTACCAAGGACGTATATAGGGGTAATTGGTAGGCCTGGCAGGATTTGAACCTGCGACCAATCGATTATGAGTCGACTGCTACTAACCCCTGAGCTACAGGCCCACTGTTCCCACTACATAGGTACTATCACAACTCCGTCGCCGACTTTGGTTGACCTGTTACCAGATCTTCCATTGCCCGGACACCTGATGTTGCTTAGGAGTGTCCTTTTAGGGATTACTCCCCTTAGGCGATCCCGTGGTTAACACACAAACGTGCTCTGGATTTAGGTGCCCATTTCATCCGTTCCTTCCAACTCGGAAGCCCGTGTCAGGAGGGAGCTTCTAGGGTGTTCATAATCGCCACCCTAGACTTCCTGACGTCAGACGTAAAACTGTGGTGTCTGACGGTTGCGACACATACCCCGGTAGGATTCGGGTTCAAGCAATACAGCCTTCACCTTGTCCAGCCTAGCTGACAGACCTCTCGGAAGCACAGATTCTTCCTCACCTGCCTTTTCACGACATGCTGCAGTCCCCTCTCGGTTTCCCGATTAGGTAAGTCGCTGCTTTAGTCACAATTGCTCCTGTGACATAACTTAAAGTTACAACGTTTGTGCGCCCTATCCACGGCGCACTTATGAGTCCGCTGCTCTAACCAGGCATGAGCTAGAGGCCCGAAACTGGTACATCGGGGACGCTAAAAACTCGCCACTTGCGGATGCCAGGCTGCAAACGCCTGAATGTCCGAAGTGGCGAGAGGATATTGTCTTAGCGTAGGTACGTCAAGTCTCAGCCGCCGCTGCCTTCGAGAAAACTCTTCAGCTTGTCGGAACGCGACGGGTGGCGCAGCTTGCGCAGTGCCTTCGCTTCGATCTGGCGGATGCGTTCGCGCGTGACGTCGAATTGCTTGCCGACCTCTTCCAGCGTATGGTCCGTCGACATTTCGATGCCGAAGCGCATGCGCAGCACTTTCGCTTCGCGCGGCGTCAGCGAGTCGAGCACGTCCTTGACGACGCCACGCATCGAGGCGTGCAACGCCGCGTCCGAAGGCGCCAGCGTGTTGTTGTCCTCGATAAAGTCGCCCAGATGCGAATCGTCGTCGTCGCCGATCGGCGTTTCCATCGAAATCGGCTCTTTCGCGATCTTCATGATCTTCCGGATTTTGTCTTCCGGCATCTCCATCTTGATCGCGAGGGTGGCCGGATCCGGCTCTGCGCCCGTCTCCTGCAGGATCTGGCGCGAGATCCGGTTCATCTTGTTGATCGTTTCGATCATGTGCACCGGAATACGGATCGTGCGCGCCTGGTCTGCGATCGAGCGGGTAATGGCCTGGCGGATCCACCACGTCGCATACGTCGAGAACTTGTAGCCGCGACGGTATTCGAATTTGTCCACCGCCTTCATCAGGCCGATATTGCCTTCCTGGATCAGGTCGAGGAATTGCAGGCCGCGGTTCGTGTACTTCTTCGCGATCGAGATGACGAGACGCAAGTTTGCCTCCGTCATTTCGCGCTTGGCCTTGCGCGCTTTCATTTCACCGGCCGCCATCTGGCGGTTGATGTTGCGCAGGTCCGGCAGCGGCAGCACGACGCGGGCTTGCAGGTCGATCAGGCGTTGCTGCAGTTCCTTGATCGTCGGGATGTTGCGGCCGAGGATGGCGCTGTAGGCGTGGCCGGCGTTCACTTCGCCGTCGACCCACTCGAGGTTCGTCTCGTTGCCCGGGAAGACCTTGATGAAGTGGGCGCGCGGCATGCCGCAGCGGTTCACGGCGACGTCGAGGATCTGCTTTTCGATGTGGCGCACTTCGTCGACCTGACCGCGCAGGGTGTCGCACAGCTTTTCGACGACCTTGGCGGTGAAGCGGATGCCGAGCAGTTCGTTCGAGATCGCTTCCTGGGCCTTGACGTAGCCGTCCGAGTTATAGCCCTGCTTCTCGTACGCCTTGCGCATCCTGTCGAACTGCTGCTCGATTTCGCGGAATTTGTCGAGGGCCGAGTTCTTCAGCTGCTCGAGCTGTTCGGCGGAATAGCCGGCCGCGCCCGAACCTGCGCTCGCCTCTTCTTCCTCTTCCTCTTCTTCCTCTTCCTCGTCTTCGTCCTCGTCATCGTCGGAATCGGTCGACGTCGGCGCGACGGCCGTCGGCGACGTGGCGTCGTCTTCGTCCGAGTCGACCATGCCGTCGACGATTTCGTCGATCTTGATTTCGTCCTGCTCGATGCGGCGGGCCGCGTCGATGATTTCGGCGATCGTCACCGGGCAGGCGGAGATCGCCTGGATCATGTCGCGCAGGCCGTCTTCGATGCGTTTGGCGATCTCGATCTCGCCTTCGCGGGTCAGCAGCTCGACGGAACCCATCTCGCGCATGTACATGCGGACGGGGTCGGTGGTGCGGCCGAAATCGGAGTCGACGGTCGACAAAGCCGCTTCGGCCGCGGCCTCGGCTTCGTCGTCGCTCGTGACGGTGGCGACGTTATCGGACAGCAGCAGCGTTTCGGCATCGGGCGCGTGCTCGTAGACGGCGATGCCCATGTCGTTGAACGTGCCGATGATGCCTTCGATCGCTTCGGGATCGACGATATTGTCCGGCAGGTGGTCGTTGATTTCGGAATACGTGAGGAAGCCGCGCTCCTTGCCCGACTTGATCAGGGCCTTGAGCTTCTGGCGGCGGATTTCCAGTTCCTCTTCGCTCGCTTCCGTGTCCGAGGAGAATGCGTCTTTCAGCAGCGCTTTTTCCTTGGCCTTGCGGTCCTTGGCCTTGGCCTTGTCGACCGCTTTCAGCTCGGCGCGCTCGACCGCGTTCAGTGCGGCGACTTCGTCGTTCTCGGGCGTGAATTCCTTGGGCTTGCGGCCACGCCGGCCTGGCACCTTGACGGCCGGCAGCACGTAGCCCGACGTGTCGATCGCGGCGAGGGCTTCCGCGTCGGTGGTCTGGCTCACAGGCGCAACACCCGCAACGCGAGCTTCCGCCTTGTCTTGCGAATTGTCCGCTTTGGCGGACATTCTGGTGGATTTGGTAGCCACTTTGGATTCGGGTTTCTTGGTTGGCACAGGCGCTTTCGAAGTCACAACGACCACTTTACTAGGTTAAAAAATAAAGTTTTGTTACCTTACATCACGCTGCAGGCACGAATCTGTTGCCCCGCTAACTGAAACACCTCGCCCGGATTGTCACGAAAAATCGCATCAAAGCTTGCAATAGTTAGCGTTTTATTATAGCACGCGCCCATGTTCTTTCCAGTTGAGAACGCCGGCATGGCAACGGGCCCCGATCAGGCGAATTTCGCAGGGGTCTCGTTGGCTGCCTCCCGGGCCAAGATGTCCTGCTGAGCCGTGATTTCACGATAGCGGGCACTTACCTGATCTGGGGTCAATCCGGAAGAAAACAACTGGTTCAACTCCTGTTTCAGCACGTCCATCTTGACTTGCCTCACAGCACTTGTTAGCCAGACACGGTCGGCGTCGGCATCCGATTCGGGTTCGACCGCGATCGATGCGATCAGGTTGTCGTACTCCGAACTCGCTTCCTTCAATTGCTCGGACAACGCGGCGAACGTACCATTCGGCCCCAGCGCTTGCGCCATCGCCACGAGTTGGCGCAGGCGTTCGGCCTGCTCGGTGCCGAAGTGGTCGAAGGCGCGCAGGGCGGATTCGTCCAGACCCAGTGCCAGCGCAGGATGCGCGACGAGGATGCGCGACATCTGCAATTCCAGGCCGACCGGCTCCGGACGGCCCTGCCGCGGCGGTGCTTTTCTCGCCACCGCAACCGGCTTGGACAACTCGAACAACGCTTCGATCTCCGCCGGGGTTGACTCGGTCAGGTTCGCCAGCCCGCGCACGATCTGCAGGCGCAGGGCCGTCGGCGTCATCGCCTGCAGCAGCGGCTTCGCGTCGAACTGGACGCGCGCCCGGCCTTCCGGCGTGTCGAGGTCGTGTTCCGTCGTCACCTCGCGCAGCAGGAATTGCGACAGCGGCATCGCTTCGTTGATTTCCTGGGCGAATGCTTCCGCGCCGAATTCGCGCACATAGCTGTCCGGGTCATGTTCTTGCGGCAAGAACAGGAACTTGATCGTCTTGTTGTCCGTCACTTGCGGCAGACACGCTTCCAGCGCGCGGCGGGCGGCGCGGCGACCGGCCTTGTCGCCGTCGAAGCTGAAGATGACGTTATCGGTCTGGCGCAGCAGCTTTTGCACATGGGTACTGGTGCAAGCCGTGCCCAACGTGGCGACGGCTTGCGGGAAGCCGAGCTGGGCCAGCGCGACGACGTCCATGTAACCCTCCGTCACCAGCACATAGCCGGCGTCGCGGATGGCTTGGCGCGCTTCGAACAGGCCGTACAACTCGTGCCCCTTCTGGAACAGCGGGGTTTCCGGCGAGTTCAGGTATTTCGGTTCGCCACCGTCGAGCACGCGGCCGCCGAAGCCGATCACCTGCCCCTTGGTGTTTCGGATCGGGAACATGATCCGTTCACGGAAACGGTCGTAGCGCTTTTTATTGTTGCCATCCTCGTCCACCTTGTCGATGACGAGGCCGGACTCGACGAGCGCCAGCGCATCATAGTCCTGGAACACGGAGCGCAAATTGTCCCAGCCGCCCGGCGCATAGCCGAGGCCGAAGCGAGCGGCCACTTCGCCCGTCAGGCCGCGGCCTTTCAGATAGGCGATGGCGTTCGGCGCGGTGCGCAGCTGGGCGCGGTAGAAATCGCAGGCCTGGTTCAGCGCATCCGTCAGGGCCAAGGTCTGCGCCTGCTGGGCGGCGCGCTGGGCCGGCGGAATCTTGTCGTCGGCCTGGGGCACGATCATGCCCACGCTTTGCGCGAGATCCTTGACGGCATCGACGAAACCCATGCCCGAGTATTCGATCATGAAGCCGATGGCGGTGCCGTGGGCGCCGCAGCCGAAGCAGTGATAAAACTGCTTGGTCGGGCTGACAGTGAAGCTGGGGGATTTTTCGTTGTGAAACGGACAGAGCCCCATGTAATTGGCGCCGCCCTTTTTCAGCTGCACATAACGGCCCACCACGTCGACGATGTCAACGCGGTTGAGCAAGTCGGTAATGAATGATTGCGGAATCACTTGATCTAACAGGTATTTGTCTCAGGTCAGACTATACCGCAGGGCTCGTTACAAGTTGATTTGCAACAATGCAACATGGCGTTGCCGCTCCGGTGCATCAAAAACAGACACGGCCGTGGTGTCGATGCCGCAGCCATGTGACGCCGGCAGTGCAAGCACCGCCGGCGTGTCGCGGTCAAGCGCCCGCGAGGGCTTTCTTGACCAGGGCCGAGACGGCCGTCATGTCGGCACGACCAGCCAGCTTCGGCTTCAGGATGCCCATCACCTTGCCCATGTCCTGCGGACCGGCGGCGCCCGATGCGGCAACCGCAGCCGCCACTTCGGCGGCGACTTCTTCGTCGGACAGGCCGGCCGGCATATAGGCCGACAGCACGGTCAGCTCAGCCTTTTCCTTGTCAGCCAGATCCTGACGACCACCATTTTCGAACTGCGTGATCGAATCCTTGCGCTGCTTGATCATCTTCTCGACGACGGCCAGCACCTGCGCATCGGTCAGTTCGATGCGTTCGTCCACTTCCTTGCGCTTGATCTCGGCGATCAGCAGGCGGATGGTGGCGAGGCGCTCGCTTTCCTTGGCGCGCATGGCGGCTTTCATGTCGTCGGTGATTTGGTCTTTCAAGCTCATGGAAACTCCGTTCGATGTTCGATAGGGGCAAAAGGCAAAACCCGCTGCGGCACAACCGGAGCGGGCTTCGTCGAATTCAGGCCTTGCAAAGCCGGGACTGGCATCTGGCCGTCACCGGGGAAGGCGTGAATGTAATCAGTACAGCTTCTTCGGCAGTTGCTGGCTGCGGATGCGCTTGTAGTGACGCTTCACGGCAGCTGCCAGCTTGCGCTTGCGCTCTGCAGTCGGCTTCTCGTAGAACTCGCGTGCGCGCAGTTCCGTCAGCAGACCGGTTTTTTCGATAGTGCGCTTGAAGCGACGCATAGCGACTTCGAACGGCTCGTTTTCTTTAAGGCGGATAGTGGTCATGTAAAAATGAAACCGTTGGATTTAGGGAAGAACGAAATTCTAACAGCTTTTCAAGATCCGTGCGAAGTTTTTCATCAGTGTGCAAGATCGCCACAACGCCGGGCTACGCCAGCGATATTCACTCGATGGCCTTGCCCGCCGCGACGCCTGATGCCCATGCCCATTGGAAATTGTAGCCGCCGAGCCAGCCCGTGACGTCGACCGTCTCGCCGATGAAATACAGGCCTGGGATATTGCTCGCCATCATCGTCTGCTGCGACAGTTCGCGCGTATCCACACCACCCAGCGTCACCTCGGCCTTTTTATAGCCTTCCGATCCGGTCGGCACGATGGCCCAGCGGTTGATGGCATCGCCCAGCTTGCGCAATTTCGCATCCGCCATGTCGGGCAGACGCGCATCCGGCGTAAAACCATTGCCGATCAAGAGGCCTTCCGCCAGGCGCGCAGGCAGCCATTGCGACAAAACATTACCCAACTGCTTCTTGACCGTCGTCTTCATGCCGATCAGTTCGTCCGCCACATCCATTTCCGGCAACAGGTTCAGCATGATGGGCGTGCCCGGTTGCCAGTAGCTGGAGATTTGCAGGATGGCGGGGCCGGACAGGCCACGGTGCGTGAACAACAGATCTTCGCGGAAATAGCCGTACTTGGCATTCTTTCCTTTTTTCGACCCCGTCTCCACGTCCACTTCCAGCGCGATGCCGGCCAGCGGCACGAATGGCTGCCAGMTGGGGCCGTCGAAGGTCAGCGGGACGAGGCCCGGGCGCGTCTCGACGATCTTCAGGTCGAAGTGCTTCGCGATGCGGTAACCGAGGTCGGTGGCGCCGATCTTCGGGATCGACAGGCCGCCCGTTGCCACCACGACGTTGTTCGCGAGGATGGGTTCGCCGTCCGTATCGATGCGAAATCCTTCCGCGTTCTTCGTGACGCTGGCCACCTTGCACGGCATGCGCCACTGCACCCCGCCCGCATCGCATTCGGCTTTCAGCATGGCGATGATCTGCTCGGACGAGTCGTCGCAGAACAGCTGGCCGCGATGTTTTTCGTGGTAGCCGATACGGTGCTTCCTGACGAGCGCGAGGAAATCCTGCGCCGTGTAGCGCGACAGTGCGCTGCGGCAGAAATGCGGGTTCTCGGACAGGAAATTCTGCGGACCGGCGTTGATGTTGGTGAAGTTGCAGCGGCCGCCGCCGGAGATGCGGATTTTTTCGGCCAGCTTGGCGGCGTGGTCGACCAGCAGGACGCGCTTGCCGCGCTGGGCCGCGGTGGCGGCGCACATCATGCCGGCGGCGCCGGCGCCGATGATCGCCACGTCGTAGTGTTTTGCCATGCCAGTGTTTGTTACGCGCAAAAGGCGTGATTGTACGTCACCGGCAGGGCGTGCGTGTGGCGGGCACGGGGTGCCCWAACAGCGTGGGCACCCCGTGCCCACGCGGACGTTTGCGTTATGTTKCGTTACGTGCGCAACGCCCGCGCCACCTGCACGCACTGCGCCACCTGCGCCGCGATCGGCGGCGGCACCGGCTGCTCACCGCGCAGCGCGCGCGTGATCCAGTCGGCCGTGGCGGCCGCGTCGCGGCCTTCCGGCGCCGGGGCCGGCTCGTCGGTCGGGGCGTCGCGCTCGACCAGCATGGTCTTCTGGCCGGCATGGAACCAGTTGATTTCCTGGGCGCGGTTCGCGTTCGCCACGGTCTCGCCCTCGGTGCCGCGCATCAGGAAGGCGTCGCCGCGGGCGTGCGGGGCGGCCGCCTCGAAGTATTCAGTCAGCATCGCCAGGTATTCCGGGTGCGTGTACGACACGAGGCGCAGCGCCGGTCCCTCGAACGGCTGCAGGATCTTGACGATGGTATGCGTCGAATTGCGCACGCCGAGGATGCGGCGCAGCGACAGCTGGTGCGCCAGTTCCGGCGCCAGCCGTTCGATGGGCATGAAGCAGGGACGCCGGGCTGCGAAGGCGTCCAGCATCTCGGACGTGTCGCCGCTCGGGCCGATGCCCATCTCGGCGAAGATCTCGGCCGTCGTCACGCGACCCGGGTCTTCCTGCACGCCATGCACGAGCACGGGCACGCCTTCGCGCGCGAGCAGCAGCGCCAGCAGCGGCGTCAGGTTGGCGAGCTTGCGCGCGCCGTTGTAGCTGGGGATCAGCACGGGCGCGAAGTCGCCGGGCGGCGCGGGCAGCGGCGCGAACGAGGCTTCAGCGGCATCCATGAAGCCGGCGATCTCGTCGACGGACTCGCCCTTGATGCGCATCGCGAGCAGGATGCCGCCCAGTTCCAGGTCGGACACCCGCCCGTCGAGCATGGCGGCATAGAGCTGGCGGGCGTCGTCGCGCGTCATGCTGCGCGCGCCTTTCACGCCGCGGCCGATCTCCTTGATGAAGCGGGCTGCGGGAAAGGAATCGGGATTCTTGGGTGCGTTGGTCGTGTCCATACTGACAGCATACCATCGCGACGGCGCGGCTCACAGATGCGACATTTTTGGGCAAGAGGATGCAGGAAGCGCGATTTCAGGCTAGACTCAACGATCCCTCCGGAAAGTAAAGACATGCCATGCTGATCACGCCCGATATCGAAAATACCAACGTCACCTCGTTCGCGACCATGCCCTCCCCGGTCGAGCTGCACAAGAAGCTGCCGCTGACGGACAAGGCGTTCACCACCGTGATGAAGGGTCGCGAGACCCTGCGCAACATCCTCGACCGCAAGGACAAGCGCCTGTTCGTCGTCGTCGGCCCCTGCTCGATCCACGATCCGGTCGCCGGCCTCGACTATGCGCGCCGCCTGAAGGCGCTGCAGGCCGAAGTGGAAGACACGATGGTGCTCGTGATGCGCGTGTATTTCGAAAAGCCGCGCACGACCACCGGCTGGAAAGGCTATATCAACGATCCGTTCATGGACGACTCGTTCCGCGTCGACGTCGGCATGGAACGCGCGCGCCAGTTCCTGCTCGACGTGTGCGAGCTGGGCCTGCCGACCGCGACCGAGGCCCTGGACCCGATCTCGCCGCAATACCTGGGCGACCTGATCGCCTGGACCGCCATCGGCGCGCGCACGACGGAATCGCAGACGCACCGCGAGATGTCGTCCGGCCTGTCCACGCCCGTCGGCTTCAAGAACGGCACCGACGGCGACGTCAGCATCGCCATCAACGCCGTGCTGTCGTCGTCGAACCCGCACTCCTTCCTGGGCATCAACGACCAGGGCTCCGTCTCGATCGTGCGCACGCGCGGCAACGCCTATGGCCACGTCGTGCTGCGCGGCGGCGGCGGCCGTCCGAACTACGACTCGGTGTCCGTCGCGATCGCCGAGCAGGCCCTCAAGAAGGCCGGCCTGCCCGCGAACCTCGTCGTCGACTGCTCGCACGCCAACAGCTATAAAAAGCCGGAACTGCAACCGCTCGTGATGTCGGACGTGATCCAGCAGATCCGCCACGGCAACCAGTCGCTCGTGGGCGTGATGATCGAGTCGAACATCGTCAGCGGCAGCCAGCCGATTCCAAGCGACCTGTCGGAACTGAAGTACGGCTGCTCCGTCACCGACGGCTGCATCGCCTGGGACGACACCGAGACGATGCTGCGCAGCGCGCACAAGGAATTGCTGCAGCGGGGCTGACTCCAGGCACGGCGCCGGCGGATCGGGCGCAGTTGAACGCGTGGACGGCTCACAGGCCGCCGCGATATCCATGTCGCGGCGGAGCCGGCTGCGCGCCCCGCCCCCCCTACGGTACAATGGAGGATTGCGCGCCGCGCTCGTGCGGCATTCTTGTCTTCCTCATACTGTTCCTGTTTGCCCCATGATTGTCCTCGGCGTCGAATCCTCCTGCGATGAAACCGGCCTGGCTCTGTACGACACGGAGCGCGGCCTGCTGGCCCACGCACTGCACTCGCAGGTCGCGATGCACGAAGAGTATGGCGGCGTGGTGCCGGAGCTGGCGTCGCGCGACCACATCCGGCGCGCGCTGCCGCTGCTGGAACAGGTGCTGGCGAAGGCCGACCTGCCGCTGGAACGCATCGATGCCATCGCCTACACGCAGGGTCCCGGCCTCGCGGGCGCGCTGCTGGTCGGGTCGTCGGTCGCGTGCAGCCTGGCGCTGGCGCTCGACAAACCCGTGCTGGGCGTGCACCACCTGGAGGGTCACCTGCTGTCGCCGCTGCTCGCGAGCGAGCGGCCGGAATTCCCGTTCGTCGCCCTGCTCGTCTCCGGCGGCCACACGCAGCTGATGCGCGTGGATGGCGTCGGCCGCTATACCCTGCTGGGCGAGACGCTGGACGACGCCGCCGGCGAAGCGTTCGACAAGTCGGCCAAGCTGCTGGGTCTCGGCTATCCGGGCGGCCCCGCGATCTCGCGCCTGGCGGAATTCGGCGATCCGGAAGCGTACAAGCTGCCGCGCCCGATGCTGCACTCGAAGGATTTCAACTTCAGCTTCTCCGGCCTCAAGACGGCCGTGCTGACGGTCGTGAAGAACCACAGTGCGGACATCGCCAACGTGTGCGAGCAGGACAAGGCCAACATCGCGCGCGGCTTCGTCGATGCGATCGTCGACGTGCTGACGGCGAAATGCGTGCTGGCCCTCAAGCACACGGGCCTGAAGCGCCTCGTGATCGCCGGCGGCGTGGGCGCCAACCGCCAGCTGCGCGCGTCGCTGAACGAGGCCGCTGCGAAGAAGCGCTTCAAGGTCTATTACCCGGAACTGGAATTCTGCACGGATAACGGCGCGATGATCGCGTTCGCGGGCGCGCTTCGGCTGGAGCGCAATCCGGCCGCGGCGCAGCGCGACTACGCGTTCAACGTGCGCCCGCGCTGGCCGCTGGACGAGATCGAGCCGGCCTGATTTGATGCATGGTGGGCACGGGGGTGCCCACCCTACGGCCGATTGCGTATCCGGCAACCACATCACCACACATCAAATCAGCATCGTAGGGTGGGCACCCCGTGCCCACCATGCCTCATCCGTTCAAGCCGCTTCCTTCACCGGCCTTGCCTGGCGGTGATACAGGAACTCCAGCACCCGGGTCCGATACTCGTTATACAACGGATCATGCGCCAGCGCRACGCGGTCGCGCGGCCGCGGCAGGCGCACGTCCACGATCTCGCCGATGGTCGCGGCCGGGCCGTTGGTCATCATCACGATGCGRTCCGACAGCARWACCGCCTCGTCSACGTCGTGSGTGACCATCACGACCGTGGAGCCGGTCTGGGCGACGATGCGCAGCAGTTCGTCCTGCAAATGGGCGCGGGTCAGCGCGTCGAGGGCGCCGAAGGGCTCGTCCATCAGCAGCACTTTCGGCTCCATCGACAGCGCGCGGGCGATGCCCACCCGCTGCTTCATGCCGCCCGAGATCTCGCTGGGCCGCTTTTGCGCCGCGTGCGTCAGGCCCACCAGCGCCAGCGCGTCGGCCGTGCGCGCGCGCAGCTTCTCCTTCGGTTCGCGGGTGCCGAACACGCGTTCGACGGCCAGGTAGACGTTCTCGAAACAAGTCAGCCAGGGCAGCAGCGAATGGTTCTGGAATACCACCGCGCGCTCCGGCGCCGGTCCGGCGATCTCGCGGCCGGCGCAGATCAGCACGCCCTCGGTGGCACGCGTCAGGCCCGCCAGCAGATTCAGCAAGGTCGACTTGCCGCAGCCCGAGTGGCCGATCAGCGTGATGAACTCGCCGCGCGCCACCTTCAGGTTGACGTCGGTCAGGGCGTGGAAACGGCCCTTGCGGGTCTCGAACAGCATCTCGACCTGTTGCACTTCGATGAATTTCTGCTCGCTCATGATCAGCTCCCCGATTCTTCATAGGTGACGGCGCGGGCCAAAGCGACCAGTGCCTGTTCCAGTGCCAGCCCGACCACGCCGATGACGACGATGGCGATGATGATATGGGGCACGTTCAGGTTGTTCCATTCGTCCCAGACCCAGAAGCCGATGCCCACGCCGCCGGTCAGCATCTCGGCGGCGACGATCACCAGCCAGGCCGTGCCGATCGCCAGGCGCACGCCGGTCAGCATGTACGGCAGCACCGACGGCAGCAGGATCTTCGTGAAGATCTTCCACTCCGACAAGTTGAGCACGCGCGCCACGTTCATGTAGTCCTGCGGCACGCGCTGCACGCCGACGGCGGTGTTGATGATCATCGGCCAGATCGAGCAGATGAAGATCGCCCAGATGGCGGCCGGGTTGGCGGCCTTGAACACCAGCAGGCCGATCGGCAGCCAGGCCAGCGGCGACACGGGGCGCAGCAGGCTGACGATGGGATTGAACATCCCGGCCAGGAAGCGCGAGCGGCCGATCAGGAAGCCGAGCGGGATGCCCGCCGCCGCGGCCAGGCCGAAGCCCAGTGCCACCCGCTTGAGCGACGCCAGGATGTTCCAGCCGATGCCCTGGTCGTTCGGCCCGTTGCTGTAGAACGGGTCGGCGAACAGCTTGACGGCCGCGTCCCACGTGACGAGCGGCGATGGGAAGTTGCTGTTGCTGGCCGAGACGAGCTGCCACACCAACACCAGCATGCCCAGTCCMAGTACCGGGGGCAGCAACGCCAGCAACAGGGCGCGGCCGTTCGGCGCGCGCAGTGCCAAACCGCGCCACGCACGCGCCGCCGACTTGGCGGGTGCGTTGGAAGTGGAGTTGACGACTGTATTCATGATGTTCTCCCGATCACACCTTGATCTTGAACGAGGCGGCATAGGCGGCCGGGTTCTTCCCGTCCCACACGGTGCCGTCGATCAGCTTTGTGGAACGCATGGGCGACTTCGGCACCTCGACCTTGGCCATGGCGGCCGCGTCGCGGTACAGGGCGACCTGGTTGACGCTCGAGGCCACCGCCAGGTAGTCGGGGTCGGACTTGAGCAGGCCCCAGCGGCGGT
This sequence comes from Massilia sp. P2_C2, assembly GCF_056404615.1. Classification (NCBI taxonomy): domain Bacteria; kingdom Pseudomonadati; phylum Pseudomonadota; class Betaproteobacteria; order Burkholderiales; family Oxalobacteraceae; genus Massilia; species Massilia sp. P2_C2. The sequence goes on from NZ_JBFUDR010000059.1 coordinate 16,156, forward strand.
GCTGGGTCATGAACCACATGCCGTCCGACAGGTACGGGAAGTTGACCGTGCCGTCGTTGTAGAACTTCATGTAGTTCGGATCGTCCCAGGTCTTGCCCAGGCCGTTCTGGTAGCGGCCCAGGATGCGCTGGTTGATCACGTCCACCGACGTGTTGACGTAGGATTTGTCGGCGATCGTCTCGGCCATTTTGACCTTGTTGGACATGCTCGCGTCGATCCAGCGGCTGGCTTCCAGCACGGCAGCCACCAGGGCGCGCGCCGTGTTCGGGTATTTCTTGACCCACTCGAGCGAGGTGCCGAGCGTCTTTTCCGGATGGTCCTTCCAGATGTCCTGGGTCGTCGCGGCGGTGATGCCCACGCCGTCGGCGATGGCGCGGTGGTTCCACGGTTCGCCCACGCAGAAGCCGTCCATGTTCCCGACCCGCATGTTCGCCACCATCTGCGGCGGCGGCACGGTGATCACCTTGGCGTCCTTCATCGGGTTAATCCCGTAGCTGGCGAGCCAGTAGTACAGCCACATCGCGTGGGTGCCGGTCGGGAAGGTCTGGGCGAAGCTGTATTCGCGCTTGTCCGTGCTCATCACTTTTGCCAGCGACGGGCCGTCCACCGCGCGGGCGTCGGCCAGTTTCTTCGACAGCGTGATGGCCTGGCCGTTGTGGTTCAGGTTCATCAGCACCGCCATGTCCTTCTTCGGACCGCCGATACCCATCTGCACGCCATAGATCAGGCCATACAGCACGTGGGCGGCATCGAGTTCGCCGTTGACCAGCTTGTCGCGCACGCTGGCCCAGGACGATTCCTTGCTGGGTATGATCTTGATGCCGTATTTCTTGTCGAAGCCGAGCACCGACGCCATCACCACGGAGGCGCAATCGGTCAGCGGAATGAAGCCGACCTTCACTTCGGTTTTCTCGGGTTGGTCGGAACCGGCGGCGAACACCCCGCCGGAGATGAGTCCGGTGAGCGAGGCCGAGGCGCCGGCGGCCAGCAGGCGGCGGCGGGTCGAATTGATTGTATCGGTCATGTTGGTCCTTGTTGACGACAGACGAAAAAAGGGACAGCGTGTTCGGCGGGCGGAGTGGCCAGCTCCGGCGCCCTTGTCGTCAATACTGCAATTGCCGTGCCAAGAATCAATATGTGTTTACATGCCCGCAAAATACCGCGGCCGGCACCAATGTCGTGCCGGCGCACCAACATAAACGGGGGCGCACACCGATTGCGTGCGGCCGCGCGGACGTGCATGCCAGACAACGGCGCACGGATGTCCGTAACCGTGCAGCGTGCGCCGGCGTGGCGCGTTATCCTCGTTCAGACGGTGTCGCCGGTGTGAACTTGTTACCTTGACATCGATCCTACCGTGTGACCGTCATTCCTCAAAGAATGGCAAACTCTGGCAGTTGTGTTTTACGGAGGTATCGAATGCGCGTGGTTTGCTGGAATATTCACTGGGGCTGTGGGAGGGACGGGCGCATCCGCATCCACGCAATCATCGATGTGTTGCGCAAGCTGAATCCCGATGTGATCTGCCTGCAGGAAGTGGCGGCCAACCATCCCGAACTGGAGGGCAGCGCCAGCGCCAGCCAGTTCAAGCAGCTGGCCGGTGCGTTCGGCGGCTATCACATGATCGAGCAGGCGCCGAGCGAAATCTACCGCAACAACCTGCCCCGCCAGTTCGGCAATATCCTGCTGTCCAAATTCCGCATCACCCAGGCGCAGCGCCACATCCTGCCCTGGCCCGTCGATCCGGAACAACCGGCCGGCATGCCGCGCGGGATGATCGAGACCGTGCTGGAAGCGCCGGGCGGCAAGCTGCGCGTGCTGACGACGCATCTGGAGTATTACTCGCCCGTGCAGCGGCGGGCGCAGGTGCGGCGGATCCGCGACCTGCACGAGGAAGCGTGCGCGCGCGCCGCCATCTACCAGCCGGACCCCGCGCTCGAGCCGCCGTGCCAGCTGGGCTTCCGCCCCGGCACGGCCGTCTACTGCGGCGACTTCAACTTCACGCCCGATTCCGAGGATTACCAGGCCCTGCTGGCTCCGGCGCCGGAAGGCACGCTGGGCCTCGTCGACGCCTGGCGCGTGCGCCACGGCGACATCCCGCGCGCCCCGACGGCCGGCCTGCACGGCTTCAAGTGGCCGGACAAGCCCGAGTGCTACGATTATTTCTTCGTCACGGAAGATCTCGCCGCGCGGGTCGACGACATGACCGTGCAGTCCGAGACGTCGGCTTCCGATCACCAGCCGATCGTGCTGGATCTGACCTGAGCCGAGCGGGCGCCGCGGTCCCCCGCCGCGGCACCGTCGGCCCGCTGTTACGCGGCCGGTTCCTCGTCCTGCTCGAGTTCCTCGTCCTGCTGCGCGATCTGGCGCAGCGCCTGCTCGAACACCTCGGGCGGCTGGCCGCCGGAGATCAGGTGGCGCTGGTTGATCACGATGGCCGGCACCGAACGGATGCCGGCGCGCTGCCAGTAGTACTCGAGCTGGCGTACCTCGTCCGCACAGGCGTTCGATTCCAGCACCTGGCGCGCGGCTTCCACGTCGAGACCGACCTCGCCCGCCACGCGTAGCAGCACGTCGTGCGCGCCCGGGTTCTCGCCCTGCGTGAAATACGCCTCGAACAGCTTTTCCTTCAGCGCGCGCTGGCGCCCCTGCCCTTCCGCCCAGTGCAGCAGGCGGTGCGCGTCGAAGGTGTTGTAGATGCGGCCGCGCTTGCCCATGTCGAACGTGAAGCCGAGCGCGGCACCGCGCTCGCGGATCATCTCGCGCGACTGTTCCTGCTGGGCGGGCGTGGCGCCGTATTTCTCGGTGAGGTGTTCGAAGATGTCCTGCCCTTCCGGCACCATCCCGGGATTCAGCTCGAAGGGCTGGAAATGCATGTCGACCGTCACCTCGGCGCCCACCCGCTCCAGCGCCTGCTCGAGGGATTTCAGGCCGATCGCGCACCACGGACACGACACGTCCGACACGAAGTCGATTCTCATCTGTTTACTCACTTTTACACCGCCTTCCTGTTTTGTGTTTGCTGACGCCACATCATGTTTGCAGCGGATGGCATATGGTGACACATCGAACGAAAGGGAGAAGCGCGCCAAACAAAATCGGCAAACCAAAATTCGGGGTCAGAGCCCTTTTGAAAGAAATGTCGCTAAGGTAGCGTGCCAATTAGCGATGGCCGGGCGTACGGGACGGGACCGACGACGAGATACCAGACCACGTCGCCATCTTGGAGGGAAAAGTACTCGGAGGCCATTGCACGGAAATGTGCTCTGACCCCGAATTTAACCCGACTACTTTTTCTTTACCGCCGGCTTGGCGGTCGCGGCTCCCTTGGACTTGCTGCCGATGCGCGATTCTTTGCCGGCCATCAGGTTGCTGATGTTGCCGCTGTGGCGGTACAGCAGCAGCAGGCTCATCGCGATGACGGCAAACAGCTTTTCGTCGGCGCCGAACAGCAGCCCGTAATAGAACGGCGCGAAGATCGCCGCCACCAGCGCCRCCAGCGACGAGTAGCGGAACGCGTAGGCAACGATGAGCCATGTGGCCAGGGTGGCCACGCCCAGCCAGACGTTCAGGCCCAGCAGCACGCCCAGCGCCGTCGCCACGCCCTTGCCGCCGACGAAGCGAAAGAACACGGGCCACAGGTGCCCCAGGAAGACAGCGATGGCCACCAGCGCCACGCCGCCGTCCTCGACGCCGAAACGCTCGCCGAAGCGGATCGCCAGCCAGACGGCCAGCCAGCCCTTGGCRCAGTCACCGACGAGGGTCGCGATCGCGGCCTTCTTGCTGCCCGAGCGCAGGACGTTGGTGGCGCCCGGGTTCTTCGAACCGTAGGTGCGAGGGTCGGCCAGGCCGAACAGGCGGCTGGCGACGACGGCAAAGGAAACCGAGCCGATCAGGTAGGCTGCGATGGTGAACAGAATTGTGTACATGAGTCTCTTTCTTAATCCTGCCTAGTATCTGGCGCGCAAGAATATACACCATCGGCCGAGCCCGGCGATAGTCAGTCGCCCGGTCAGTCGGCCAATGCGCAGTGCACGGGCCGGGCCTTCAGCACGTCGACGAGCACGCCCGGCGCGATCCCGACGAGGAAGCCGCGCCGTCCGCCATTGATATAGATCTTGTCCAGCTGCAGGATGCTTTCCTCGACATAGACCGGCATCGCCTTGCGCACGCCGAACGGCGACGTGCCGCCGACCATATAGCCCGAATGGCGCTGGGCGACGTCCGGCTTGCACGGCTCGACGGATTTACAGGGGATGGCGCGCGCCAGGTTCTTGGTGGACACTTTACAGTCACCATGCATGAGCACGATGAGCGGCCTGGCCGCTTCGTCCTGCATCACGAGGGTCTTGACGACGGCATGTTCTTCCACGCCCAGTTCGCGCGACGACACGGCCGTACCGCCATGTTCCTCGTATTCGTAGGGGTGCTCCGAAAAGACGACGCCATGCTTGCGCAGGAACTGTGTTGCTGGGGTTTCGGAGATATGCTCTTTCTTGGCCATGCGTGTTACGCTAAATGCAAACGGAGGAGTTGCTTATTATGCAGCAAGAGATTCGCTTTGCCACCTTCAACGTGTGTAACCTCGCCCCGCCGGGCGCCAGGCTGTACGACAACCTGGAGCCGAGTACCCCCGAGGAATACGAAGCGAAGATCGCCTGGACCGCGCACCAGATCGACATGCTCGGCGCCGACGTGATCGGCTTCCAGGAAGTGTTCTCCCAGGCCGCACTGGCCGAGGCGTTGTCGCGCACGCGGCGCTTCCGCGACGCCGTGCACGTCGGTTTCGATCCCGATCCGGAAGCCGAGAAGCTCACRCCCAGCGTCGCCCTCGCCTCGCGCCTGCCGCTGGCGGACGCGCCCCGGCAACTCCCCTATTTCCCGCCCGGGATCGCGATGCCGCCCGGTAATCGCGATCCGGAACGCTTTACACGCGCGCCGCTGCACGCGGCGATCCAGCTGACGCCGGAGATCGTCGTCGACGTGGTGGTCGTGCACCTGAAGTCGCGCCGCCCCGACTACCGAGCGGGCGACAGCGGCGAGGATCCGCAGCTGTACGCGCTGGCGTCGCTGCGCTCGCTGATCCGGCGCGGCACGGAAGCGGCCGCGCTGCGCGTGCTGCTGACCCAGATCGGGCACGAGCAGCGCCGGCCGCGCATCGTGCTGGGCGACTTCAACGACGTGGCCGACGCGGTCACGACCGGCATCGTGCTGGGCATCGGCGCGCCCAGCGGCGACCGCCTCTACGATGCCTGCCAGTTGCAGGGGCGCCAGGACCATCTGCGCCATGTCGGCTTTTCCAACGTGCATGATGGCTATCACACGACCATCGACCACATCCTCGTGTCGGCGGAATTCAATGCGGCGCTGCCGGGGGCGCTGGGCGAAGTCGTCGATGTCGTGTACCTGAACGATCACCTCGATCTCGGGTTGCCGGAGGCGTCGGACCACGGGCAGGTGCTCGCCAGGTTACGGCTGTTCGAACGGCCGGGAACACCGCCGGGCGACGGTTGATGTCCGGTGGGCTCGGGGAGCCCACCCTACGGCCGTGTATTTGACCTAGGCTCATCCACGTAGGGAGGGCATTTGAGGCCGGGGGGGATTGATGCCGGGGGCATCAATCCAATGAATCGTGCCCACCAAGCGCCGCCGATAACGGTTCATCCAACCGGACACACGTCCGCCCCGGATTTTTCGCACTTCAGCGCGCCTTTTGCACCGCTCGTCGCATTCCGATAGCGGTCCGTCATGGCCAAACCTACCATGCTTTCATGCGCCGGGAGCTCCATCCTGCCCCGCAGGACGGAGCACTTGCGCTCCCCGTTCCGCTCGCGCTCACCCTCTACAAGTCGAACAACAACCATGAAGATCGAGTCCCTGCCGCTGTCCGCCGAACAGCCCACCAAGCCCCCCGCGCCGCGCCGGCGCGCCAAGGTCATCGCACTGACGCTGCTGGCCGTCGCGCTGGCGGGTGCCGGCACGTATGCGCTGACCCACCGCGCATCGGCGCCCGCCCAGGCGGCGCCGGCGCCGACGGCAGCCAGGGAACCGGTGCACGAGCTGTCGCCGCGCGACGTTGCCCGCGTCGAGGCGCGTCCGCTGGCCGTCACGCTGCCGGTCACCGGTAGCTTGACACCGCTGTCGCAGGCCACCGTCAAGTCGAAGGTGTCGGGCATCGTGCTGTCGACCGCCGTGCAGGAAGGCATGGACGTGAAAGCCGGCCAGGTGATCGCGCAACTCGATCCCGCCGAGGCGCGCGCCCGCGTGGCGCAGCAGCAGGCCATGCTGGCCGATGCCCAGGCACGCCTGGCGCTGGCGAAGAAGAACCTCGCCAACAGCGCCTCGCTGCTCAAGCAGAATTTCATCGCGCAGAACGCCTACGACACGTCCGCTAACGCCGTCGACCTCGCGCAGGCCGCCGTCGATTCCGCGCGCGCCCAGCTGGACCTGGCACGCATCGCGCTGGCCGACACGACGATCCACGCGCCTCTCTCGGGCGTCGTGAGCAGACGCCACGCGCAGGCCGGCGAGAAGCTGGCCCCGGACAGCCCCGTGTTTTCCATCGTCGACCTGAAGCACCTGACGCTCGACGCCCAGGTGCCGGCCTCCGACATCCCGCGCATCCGCGTCGGCCAGGACGTGCAGTTCCGCGTCGACGGCTTCGATGGCCGCAGCTTCTCCGGCAAGGTCGCGCGCATCAATCCGGCCACGGAGACGGGGTCGCGCGCCATGATCGTGTACGTGGACGTGGCGAACCCGGATGGCCTGCTGCGCGCCGGCATGTTCGCCAAGGGCACCGTCGTCACCGAGAAGTCGGCGCCGCATCCGCTGCTGCCGCTCGGCGCCGTGCGCCAGGACAAGGGCCGCGACGTCGTCTACCGCGTCGACGACGGCAAGGTCGTGGCGCAGCCCGTGAAGCTGGGCCTGCGCAACCAGGACGAGGGCGTCGTCGAAGCGCTCGACGGCGTCGACGCCGGCATGACCGTGCTGGCCGTGCCGCTGGACGGCGTCAAGCCGGGCAGCAAGGTCAAGCTCCCGGACGCGAAAGGCTGAGCCATGTGGATCACCCGTACCAGTATCAAGTATCCCGTCTTCGCCACGATGGTGATGGTGGGCCTGATGGTCCTCGGCCTGTTCGCGTACCGCGGCCTCGGCGTCGAGAGCATGCCGAACGTCGAGATCCCGGCCGTGTTCATCGAGACGCAGTACCCGGGCGCGTCGCCCGAGCAGGTCGAGAACGACGTCACCCGCCCGCTCGAGGAAGCGGCCAACACCGTCGGCGGCATCAAGACGATCCGCGCCACGTCGTGGGAAGGCCGGTCCGGCGTCGGCATCGAATTCCAGCTGACCGTCGACATGGACCGCGCCGTGCAGGACCTGCGCGACCGCATCAGCACCGTCCGCGGCGGCTTTCCGCGCGAAGTGAAGGAACCCGTCGTGTTCCGCGAGGAAGGCGAGAACACGCAGCCCGTGATCCTGGTGGCGCTGACGTCGAAGGAGCGCAGCCTGCGCGACCTGACGATGCTGACCGACCAGGTGATCGTCAAGCGCATCCAGGCCGTGGCCGGCGTGGGGCAGGTCCGCGTCAACGGCAAGCAGGACCGCCAGGTGCTGATCGACATCCGTCCGGACCAGCTGCGCAGCCTGAACGTCGGTATCGACGAAGTGATGAACGCGATCACGACGACCAACGCCAACCTGCCGGCCGGACGCATCAGCCGCGGCGCACGCGAGAACCTCGTGCGCGTCGAAGGCAAGATGAAGGAAGCGGCCGACTTCAAGCGCATCGTCGTCGCCAACCGCACGGGCGGCCCGATCTACCTGAGCCAGGTGGCCGACATCTCCGACGGCGCCGCCGAGGAACAGTCGATCTCGCGCGTCAACGGCGAGCGCGCCATCACGCTGGAGATCGCGAAGATCCAGGACGCCAACACCGTGCAGGTGGGCACCGGCGTCAAGGCCGCCATCGAAGCGATGAAGGGGACGCTGCCGAAGGACGTCGAGTTCCGCATCCTGGACGACAAGGCGAAGAACGTGCAGGGCCAGCTCGACAACGTCAAGGACACCATCATGGAAGGCGCGATGCTGACCATGGTGATCGTGTTCTTCTTCCTGCACTCGTGGCGCAGCACCATCATCACGGGCCTCACCCTGCCGATCTCGGTGCTGGCCAGCTTCATCGCGATGAAGTACTTCGGCTTCACGCTGAACTTCCTCACCTTGATGGCGCTGTCGCTGTGCATCGGCCTCCTGATCGACGACGCCATCGTCGTGCGCGAAAACATCGTGCGCCACCTCGGCATGGGCAAGAACCACGTGCGCGCCGCGGAAGACGGTACCAACGAGATCGGCGTCGCCGTGATGGCCACGACGTTCGCCATCGTCGCCGTGTTCGTGCCGATCGCATTCATGAAGGGCATCATCGGCCGCTTCTTCCTGCAGTTCGGGATCACCGTCGCCGTCGCCGTGCTGGTGTCGCTGTTCGTCAGCTTCACGCTCGACCCGATGCTGTCGTCCGTGTGGCCCGATCCGGTCAAGGACCGCTTCAGGTACGTGCCGTGGCTGGGCCGCCTGATGGCGCGCATCGAGCACGGCATCGAGTGGCTGCACGACGTGTACGCGAAAGTGCTGGCGCTGGCGCTGGCCTGGCGCAAATCCACGCTGCTGCTGGCGGTCGTGCTGTTCGCGGGCAGCCTGATGCTGGTGCCGAAGATCGGCGGCGAATTCGTGCCGCAGGTCGACGACGGCMACATCCAGCTGCGCCTGAAGACGCCGATCGGCTCCAGCCTGGAATACTCGGATGCGAAATTGCGCCAGGCCGAAGCGGCGCTGGCCGGGTTCAAGGAGATCGACAGCGTCTCGACCATCGTCGGTTCGTGGGAAGGCCGCAATTACTCGGAAGTGCACCTGAAGCTGACCGACGTGCACAAGACGCACCGCCGCTCGCAGCAGGAAATGGAGAAAGTCATCCGCGAACGCCTGGAAAAGATCGCCGGCATCTCGCTGACGGTGGRCCAGCGCCCGATCTACATCGCCATCCTGGGCAATGACGAAGCGAAGCTGGACGCGGTCGCCCACACGCTGATGGACAAGATGCGCAAGATCCGCGGCGTGGCCGACATCGAGTACAGCCAGGAAGGCGCGAATCCCGCCACCATCGTCAAGATCAACCACGAGCTGGCGTCCGACCTCGGGCTCACCGTGCAGCAGATCGGCACGGCACTGCGTCCGTTCGTCGCCGGCGACCAGACCAACCGCTGGCTCGCGCCGGACGGCCAGAACTACGAAGTCAACGTGCAGCTGCCGAAGTCGGGCCGCGAAAAGGTGGCCGACCTGGCCGACCTGTCGGTGGCATCGTCGAAAGTGGATGCGCTGGGCAACCCGATCATGGTGCCGCTGCGCCAGGTCGTGCAATTCATCCCGTCCACGAGCCCGCAGATGCTCAAGCGCCAGGCCCTGCAGCGCCGCGTGGCGGTCTTCGCGGGCCTCGAAGGCCGTCCGCTGGGTGACGTGATGGGTGAGGTGAACAAGGCGATGAAGGCCATGCAGCTGCCGGACGGCGTGCGCTTCGACGTCGGCGGCGACGCCCAGCAGATGGACGAAACGATGGCCGGCTTCGGCGTCGCCCTGGGCATCGCCGTGGTCTTCATCTACCTCGTGCTGGCGTCGCAGTTCGGCAGTTTCCTGCAGCCGATCGCGATCATGGTGTCGCTGCCGCTGTCGCTGATCGGCGTACTGGTCGCCCTGCTCGTGACGAAGACGACGCTGAACATCTTTTCGATCATCGGCGTCGTGATGCTGATGGGCCTCGTGACGAAGAACGCGATCCTGCTGGTGGACTTCGCCAACCACGGCCAGCGCGGAGGCCGCGCGCAATTCGACGCACTGATGGAAGCGGGCCAGGTGCGCCTGCGCCCGATCCTGATGACGACGCTGGCGATGATCTTCGGCATGCTGCCGATGGCGATCGGCATGGGCGAAGGCGGCGAAACGCAGGCGCCGATGGGCCGCGCCGTGATCGGCGGCGTGATCACGTCGACCCTGCTCACGCTCGTCGTCGTGCCGGTGGCGTACACCTACCTCGACAGCCTCGGCAAGCGCGTGGCCGCCTGGTACAAGCGCGGCCACGAGGAAGAGGTTACGGCCTAACGTTTGCGATATGTTGGCGTAACGCGTGGGCTCGGGGAGCCCACCCTTACGAATGGCCTGCCGTAAGGTGGGCACCCTGTGCCCACGCGTAACGTTTGAATAATGCCGGCGTTCGCGCAGCCCCCGTGCCCACCAAGCAGCATGATCACCGGTCAAGCCGGATCGTGTTCCTGCTGCGTCTCTTCCCCGGAATCCTCATCGAGCGCCGGCGCGTCCTCCCCGCCCTCGCCCTTGTGCGACTTCGCCTCCTGCTTCTTGCGCGCCTTTTCTTCCGCCTTGCGCTTCTTCTCCAACTC